>NZ_CVIW01000035.1:0-21327 GCF_001499715.1 Stenotrophomonas thermophila
CAAACCCACAGTCCCCTGCCTTCGACAGTTTCCCGGTGACGGAGGGACGCGCTTCGTAGCGTCGAGCCTGCTCTACTGGTAGCTCAGAAGCGGTGGAAGGAACGGGAAAAGAAGATGGATTACTGCGAGCGCGCGCAGCGCGCGACCCGCTTTTGTTTTTGATCTTGTTCTTGCCTGCGGCACGCGCGATGTATGGCGGGCCGGTTGGGTGGGGCGTGCAGGACCGTTGGCGCCATGGGCCCGAGGCACGCCTCGGGCGGGTTGGGCAGGACGCCCAACCCCGGTCTTGCCGCGTGCGCAGGACAGCGCACACGAGCAAGGCGCCATCGAGCCCCCATGGATGGGTTTACGGCGTGTCCTGCACGCCCCACCCAACCGGCCCATCACCCGCATCCATCAGTGCGCGCGCCGCAGAGGGGGCAGCGCCCGGTGGAGTGGAATACCTCAGTACCGCTTGATCCCCGGCACCGTGCAACCTTCAATCTGCGCATGCGCCGACACCGCATTCTCCTTCTCGCCCCGCGCCAGGCGTGACTGTTCGATCGTCGCCCAGTGCCGGCGGCACAGCGGCCCCGTCTTCGAGCCCAGATCCACCGCCTTGCGCGCGAACGTCTCCGCCTGTTCCCACTGCCCCTGCAGCAGTGCCAGTTCGGCACGCTCCTGCAGCACCGCCGGGTCGCCGGCGACGATTTCCAGCGCATGGTCCAAGCTGCTGGCGGCACCGGCCAGGTCGTTCGCCTGCCGCTGCGCCTGCGCGGTCACCCGCAGGTCTTCCACCTGCGAATCACGCAGCGGCTGCACCGACAGCTCCTTGTCGTCAGGACCTGCGGCCGCATCGACTGCCGCCAGGCGCTGTGCCGGCGTAGTGGTATCGACTGGCTTGACCACCGGCGGCGCGCTGGTCACACAGGCGGCCAGGGCCAGGCTGAGGCCGGTCAGGGCCAGGGGCTGCAGCAGGGATCGCATGTTCATCGGCTTCATCGGCTCGGGGGAGGAGTAGCGGCGGCGGGCGCTGCGGCAGGTTCGGCGGGCGCTTCCGGCTTGCGGTCCAGGCCGAACCAGCTACGCCAGCCACCGCCCTCCCCTTCAGTTTCGCCCGGCTCGCCCGGCGGCACTGCCGGCGCGCACGGCGCATACGCCGGTGCATAGCCCACCACGAACGGGAAGCGGCGTGCGCCCGGGCAGCCTTCATCGGTTGTGTTCAGACCCGTGGCCGCGACCGACTGCCAGTCCAGGCCTTTGTTGCTGACCCGCAATGGCGCACTCGGCAGGCGCTGGAAGATGCCCGACCAGACCCGCATCGCGCCGGTAGCGCCATACAGGCCGGCCTGCTGGTTCTGGTCGTTGCCGATCCAGATCACCGCCAGATGATCGCCGGTGTAGCCGGCATACCAGCTGTCACGGCCATCGTTGGTGGTGCCGGTCTTGCCGGCCGGCTGCAGGCGGCCGAGGCCATCGGCATTGAGCCGCTGCGCGGTACCACTGGAGACCACCTGCTGCAGGCCGACGCTGATCAGGTTGGCGGCAATTGAATCGCCTTCCTGTGCCGGCGCCGGGGTCTTGTCGTAGCGCTTGAGCAGCTTGCCCTGCGGATCGAGCACGCCACGCACCGCGTGCAGCGGCTGGATCTCACCGCCCGAGGCGAGGAACTGGTACAGCTGTGCCATCGCGTACGGGCTCTGGTCGGTCGAGCCGAGGATCACCGCCGGATTGGCCTCGGCCTTGATGCCCGCCAGCACATGGATCAGCTGGGTCACGCGCTCGGGACCGACCTGCATGCCCACGCGCACCGTGGCCTGGTTGTAGGAGTGTGCCAGCGCGTCAATCAGGCGCACCGTGCCGTGGCTGCGGTTGTCCGCATTGCCCGGGCTCCAGTTGCGGCCGCGGCCGAGCTGCACCGTCACCGGTGAATCGTCGACCCAGCTGGCCAGCGAGTAACGGTCCGGCTGCGCCAGCGCGAGCAGGTACACGAATGGCTTGAGCAGCGAGCCGACCGGACGCTGTGCTTCGATCGCGCGGTTGAAGCCGACCTCGGACACTTCACGGCTGCCGATCACCGCCAGCACGTCGCCGTTGTGCACGTCGGTCAGCACCATGCCGGCCTGCAGTTCGGGCCGGCGCTTGCTTTCCAGCGACTTGATGGTGCGGGTCACCGCGCCTTCGGCATAGGCCTGCGCGGACGGCGACATGCCGGTCATGACGCTCAGGCCAGCGCCCTGCAGGGCAGATTCCGGGTAGTCATGGCCGAGCTGGCGACGGACCAGGTCAACATAGGCGGGGAAGCGGTTGGCCGCCACCAGTCCCGGCGTCTTCGGCACGCCCAGCGGGGCCTTCAGTGCGCGCTGGTACTCGGCGTCGTCGATCAGCGTGGCTTCGTGCAGTTTGCCCAGCACGAAGTTGCGACGGTCCAACGCACGTTCCGGATTACGCCGCGGGTCGTAGAAGGACGGGCCCTTGACCAGGCCGATCAGCAGCGCGATCTGCTCGGTCTCCAGCGACTGCAGGTCACGGCCGAACCAGAACTCGGCACCGGACGACATGCCATGGATCGCCTGGCTGCCGCGCTGGCCCAGGTACACCTGGTTGAGATAGGCCTCGAAGATGGTGCGCTTGTCATAGCGCGCTTCCATGATCAGGGCGTAGAGCACTTCGTTGAATTTGCGGGTGAGCGTCTGTTCCTTGCCGATGCCGAGCAGGCCGCTGCGGGCCAGCTGCTGGGTCAGCGTGGAAGCGCCCTGACGGCTCTGGCCACCGGAGCGGATGGTCACCCACACCGCGCGCGCGATACCGGACAGGTCGATGCCGTGGTGGCGGTTGAAGTCCTTGTCCTCCACTGCCTGCAGGCCGGTCACCAGCAGGTCCGGCGCCTCGTCCATGCGGATCAGGCGGCGTTCTTCCTGCTTCTGGCCGTACAGGGTGGCGATACGCGCCGGATCCAGCCGCGCCGCCTTCAGAGCCTTGCGGCTGTCGGCATCGCGCAGCGAGGCGACCGCACCATCGGCCAGCGACAACTCGAGCCGACGCGGGGCAACCCGGCCATCGACGTCGTTGTAGCCGCGGCTGGAGATGACAAAGCGCCCGCCATTCACCGCATAGGTGGCCGGCTCCTTGCCCTGGCCATCATCGCGGTAGGCGGAGGCGGCCAGCTCGGTCTTCAGCGTGGACGCATCCATCGCCTTGCCGGGAGTGAGCACCAGCGGCCGCGCATACACCCGCGTCGGGATCTGCCAGCGCAGTTCGCCGAAACGTTGGGTCACCTGCTGGTTCAGGTACAGCGTATAGGGAATGAGGAAACCCAATCCCAACGCGACCGCAGCCATGCTCCAGGTGATCAGCCGGCGCCGCCACAGCGGGCCGTTGTCCTGCTGGTCGTCGTCGTCGAAATCGTCGATGTCGTCGGAATCGTAGCGTCGGGGCACGGGAATGCGAGAATGTAGAGTCTGGCGAGTCTCCCCCAGCCGCTGCGGCTGGCGAATTCTCCCGGGTTCCCCTGCTTAAGCTGGAGTTGCAACCGGATGGCGATGTCCCTGGCCGAGATCCGATACCTGATCAACCGCCTGTCGGGCCTGGCCCGCCGGAGCCTGGCCAGCCTGCGTACCCGTGGCTGGCGGGCGACCTGGCAGCGCATCCGCGTGCATGCCCAGCGCGCCGTGCCCGCGCCACGCACGCCGCTGTTCCTGCCGCCGGCACAGGAGTTCGCTCCCTTCACGGTGCCGTTCAGCGAAACACCGGAAGCGAGCATTGTCATCCCCGTCTACAACCACGTCGATCACACCCTGGCCTGCCTGCGCGCCTTGGCGGCGCATCCACCGCAGGCCACGTGCGAGATCCTGGTAGTGGATGACGGCAGCACCGACGCCACCGTGCAGTGGATGCCGCAGGTTGCCGGACTGCGCTATGAAGTGCGCGAGTACAACGGCGGCTTCATCGAGGCCTGCAACGATGGCGTATCGCGCGCACGCGGTCGCTACGTGGTGCTGCTCAACAACGATACGGTGCCGCAGCCGGGCTGGCTCGACGCGCTGCTGGACACGTTCTCCAGCACGCCCGGCGCCGGCCTGGTCGGTAGCCAGCTGCTCTACCCGGACGGCCGGCTGCAGGAATCGGGCGGGGTGATTTTCGCTGATGGCAGTGGCTGGAGTTACGGCCGTTTCGAGGCAGCGGACGACCCGCGTTTTGCCAGCCTGCGCGACGTCGACTACTGCTCCGGCGCAGCGCTGATGCTGCCGCGCGACCTCTGGCGACAGCTGGGCGGCTTCGATACCCGCTACAAGCCGGCCTACTACGAGGACACCGACCTGGCCTTCCGCGTGCGTGCGCAGGGCCTGCGCGTCCTGGTTCAGCCGGCCAGCCGGGTGGTCCATGACGAAGGCACCAGCAACGGCACCGACACCGGCAGCGGCGTGAAGGCCTACCAGGTGCGCAACCAGGCCATCTTCGCCGACCGCTGGGCCACCGAGCTGGCCCGCCGCCCGGCGGTGGGCGAAGTGCCGTCACCGGCGCTGCTGCTGCGTGGCCGGCGCCAGGTGCTGATCCTGGACGAGGCTGTGCCGCAGCCGGATCGCGATTCCGCGTCGCTGCGCCAGGTGAACCTGATCCGCCTCCTGCTGCAGGGCGGGGCCCATGTGGTGTTCGTTCCCACCCGCCGCGAACACGGCGGCGCCGCCACCGACGCGCTGCAGCGGATGGGTGTGGAAGTCTGGTATGCACCGTTCCTCGATGGCGTCGCCAGCTGGCTGCGCACGCATGGTGGACGCTTCCACGTAGCGCTGCTGGTCCGCCACCATGTTGCCCACGAGTGCCTGCCGCTGCTGAAGCGCTATGCGCCGCAAGCGCGCACCGTGTTCGACACGGTGGACCTGCACTACCTGCGCGAACGTCGTGGTGCCGACGTGGCCGGCGATGCTGGACTGCTGCGCGCTGCCGAGCGTACCCGCGCCAGCGAACTGGCGGTGATGGAGCAGTGCGACGTCACCGTGCTGGTCAGTTCCGCCGAGCGCGAGCAGCTGCAGGCCGACGCGCCAACGGTGCAGGTGGAGCTGATCTCCAACCTCCATGACATCGCCGGTGCCGGCAAACCGTTCGAGCAGCGTCATGACCTGGTGTTCGTCGGCGGCTTCCGCCCCCCGCCGAACCTGGACGCGATGGAATGGTTCATCGGCGAAGTCTTCGCCGGCATCCGCGCCCGCCTGCCCGATGTGCGCCTGCACTGCATCGGCGCTGCCGCGCCGGAATCCCTGCTGGCCCTGGCCGCGCGCCAGCCCGGCGTGCAGATGCACGGCTTCGTCGAGGACATCACTCCCTACATGGATGGCGCACGCATTTCCATCGCGCCACTACGTTTCGGTGCCGGCGTGAAAGGCAAGATCAACCTGAGCATGGCCCATGGCCAGCCGGTGGTAGGTACCACCTGCGCGGTGGAAGGGATGCACCTGCGCCCGGGCGAGGACGTGCTGGTGGCCGATGATGCGGCCGGCTTCGCCGATGCGGTGGTCCGCCTGTACCAGGATCCGCAGCTGTGGCGGCAGCTATCCGAAGCCGGCCTGGCCAACATCGCAGAGCACTTCTCCCTCGACGCTGCGCGCGCAACCGTGCAGCGGGTGTTCTTCACCTAATCAGGGAGACCGCCGGCACGGCGCAGGCGCTCTTCGAACGCCGGCAGCTCGGCCAGGTCCGGTTGCAGCAAGCGGGCTTGTTCGGCGGCATGCGCTGCGAAAGCCAGGTCGCCGCTGCCGAGTCGCTCGCTGCCGATGGCCAGCCAGCGCTGGGCCAGGCGCAGGCGTGCCGAGGGGAGCCCGGCCGCAGTCGGCGACAGGGTCTGCCACGCCTGCAGGCAGGCCCCTGCCGCCTGTACGCGGTTCTGCCGGAGGTTGTCGTCGAAGCAGCCGCGACTGGCGGGCAGCAGCCGCGCCGCAGCAGCCTTCACCCGAGCATCGCGCGGCGCCAGTGACTGCGCTTCGCGCAATGCGTCGAATGCACTGTGGCCGGGGGGACCGATCCATTGCCCGGAACGTTCGGCGCGCTCGATGCTGCGCAGGTGGTCGCGCAGTTGGCGCTCGCGCTGCGTGTTGCTGGCCGCCGGCTGCTGCAGCGCCTTCTGCGCCTGTTGTGCGCGCTGCAGGCGTTGCGCGAGCTGCTGTTGCGCGGCCGGCGAAGCGCCCAGCTCCTCCGCCAGCGCGGCATCGGCCCGCGCCGCCTCGAACCGGAAGTCGTCGGCCTGCGTCTGGCTGCGTGCCAGCACCGCCTGCAACGTCTGTTCACGGCCGCGCTGGGCGCTGGCATCATCGGCCGCCACTGCCAGAACGGCGAGAAATCCCTTTGCTGCGGACTCCAGCTGCCCGCGCTGCAGGGCGCGCTGGGCCTGGCGCAGGCGCCGCTCGACGGCCTGCGCCAATGCTTCCTGGCTGGCGGGCAGATCAGCATGGCCGGCATCGAACTGGCGCGCACGCTGCAGTAGTGCGGCGGCCTCGGCCAGCTCGCCGCGTCCCGCCAGCGCGCGCGCCTGCTGCAGCAGATCGCTCAGTGCATCTTCGCGACCTTCCAGCGCCGGCAGATTGTCCGGCTGCAGCGACAGGATGCGCTGGAACAGGGGCAGCGCGCTGCTGTCACCTTCATCCAGCCGGCCCGCAGCGAAGGCGTTGCGTGCCTGCGCCAGCAGTGCACCGATGCCGGCACCTGCGCTGCGCCGGGCCCTCAGCTGGCGCGCCACGGCGTCCGCCTCGCCCTGTGGTACCTGCAGTTCCCGGGCCAGTGCCAGCGCCTGCGCGCTGCCGTCGAGATCGTTGGCCTGCATCTTTTCGCGGGCCTGCTGCAGGGCCGCCGCGCCGGTACGGGCCAGGCCTTCGCGGGCCTGCGGACGATCTCCATCCAGGGCCAGCACGGCCTGGTAGCGCTCGCGCGCACCACTGCCATCGGCGGCACTCAGCCGCCCGGCCGCCAGTGCGCCATCACCTTCGGCCAGCAGCTGCTCGATCCGAGGCTCATCCCAGAACCAGTCGGCCAGCGGCTTGCGCAGCAGCACCAGCAGCACAAACACCGCCAGCGCCGCGACCAGCGCCCAGCGCCACACCCGGCGCGCGTGGCGTGCCTGCAGCCACCACCAACGGCCTTCGCGGCGGACGCGGTCCAGCGCAGGAAGTTCAGCGCCATGCGGGCGATGCGGGGGCTCGCGTTCCATGCGTGCAGGGTAGCCGGGGCAGCGTGAAGCTCAGCCGAGGCGACGCGCCTCGCTCACGCCGGGCAGCGCGTCCAGCTTGCCCAGCAGGGTCGACAGCTGGCCGTAGTCACTCACCTTCAGCCGCAGGCGCAGGTGGGCACGGCCACTGTTGCGCACGTTGTCACTGTGGATGTCCAGCACGTAGGCGTCTTCCTGGGCGATCAGGTTGGTGATGTCCTTCAGCAGCCAGCGGCGATCGACCGCGTCGACCACGACGTCCACCTCGTAGCCGCCCCCGGCCTGGCCCCACTCCACCGGCAGGATGCGCTGCGGGCTGGTGGCCGCCAGACGGGCCAGCGCAGCGCAGTCTGCACGATGCACGGTGACACCGCGGCTACGGGTCAGGTAGCCGACGATGGGTTCGCCGGCCACCGGCTGGCAGCAGCGCGCCAGTTGTACCAGCAGGTTGCCCACGCCCTGTACGGTGAACTTGGACTTGCCCAGGTTCTCGCGGCGCGCGGTCGGCCGCGGCAGGCTCGGCGCGGGCGCCGGTTGGCTTGCTGCACGTTCGGCTTCCAGCAGGGCACGGCTGACCTGGTTCGGCCCGGTATCGCCCAGCGCCACTTGGATGTAGAGGTCGTCAACGCTGTCGGCATGGAACTTCTTCGCCGCGATGGCCAGGTCCGAGTGCTGCAGCCCCAGGCGCTTCAGCTCGCGCTCGAGCAGTTCGCGCCCGGCCTGCACGTTGCGCGCGCGGTCCAGCTTGTGGAACCAGCTGCGCACCTTCTCGCGCGAACGGTTGCTGGCCAGGAAGCCGTTGGCCGGCATCAGCCAGTCGCGGCGCGGGTCGGCCTCCTTGCCGGTCAGTATCTCGACCCGGTCGCCACTGCGCAGACGGTAAGTCAGCGGTACGATGCGGCCATTGACCTTCGCGCCACGGCAGCGGTGGCCAACCATGGTGTGCACCTGGTAGGCGAAATCGAGCGGCGTGGCGCCCTGCGGCAGGTCCAGCACCTCGTCCTTCGGGCTCAGCGCATAGACCCGGTCCTCGGTCAGTTCGGCATCGAGCGCCCCGGCCAGTTCGTTGCCCTGCCCGTCCTGGGCCTGCTCCAGCAGCTGGCGCATCCAGGTGATCTTGCGGTCGAAGGACTTCTCCGCGCCCTTGCCGCCTTCCTTGTACTTCCAGTGCGCGGCCACGCCCAGCTCGGCCTGCGAATGCATCTCGTGGGTACGGATCTGCACTTCAATGGTGCGCCCTTCCGGGCCGACCACTGCGGTATGCAGCGAGCGATAGTCGTTGGCCTTGGGCCGGGCGATGTAGTCGTCGAACTCGCTCGGCACCGGTGCCCACAGTGCATGCACCACGCCCAGCGCGGCATAGCAGGCGGCGACATCGTCGACCATTACCCGCACCGCACGGATGTCGTACAGCTGGTCGAACGCCAGCCGCTTCTTCTGCATCTTCCGCCAGATGCTGTAGATGTGCTTCGGGCGGCCACTGACCTCGGCCTTGATGCCCTGCGCAACCAGCTCGCGCGACAGCACCTTCTTGACATTCTCGACGTAGCGCTCGCGGGCGATGCGGGTTTCGTCGACTTCCCGCGCAATGCGCCGGTAGGTCTCCGGCTCCAAGTGGCGGAACGCCAGGTCCTCCAGCTCCCACTTCAGCTGCCAGATGCCCAGGCGGTTGGCCAATGGCGCGTGGATGTCGCGTGTCAGCTGCGCCAGCGCGCGGCGCTGCTCGTCGTCCAGCTTGTCGGCCGCGCGCATCCTCGCGAGCTGGCGCGCCAGCAGGATCGGCACCACGCGCAGGTCGCGGATGATGGCCAGCAGCAGCCGGCGCAGGCCCTCGCTGTTGCGCCCCGCTTCGCGACCGGCATGCAGCGCCCACACCGGGTCGGCCGCATCCTGGCCGTCAAGCAGGCCGATCACCGCGGTCTTGTGGTTGCCCAGCGGCAGCTGCTCCAGGCTGGCACGCAGGCCCGGCAGGTCGAACAACAATGCGGCCACCACTGCACCTTCGTCGGCCGAGAGCATCGCCAGCGCGTCGAGGGTGTCGCCCAGCACCGACCAGGTGGCACGCATCTGGTGGTCGCATTCCGGCGCTTCCCAGTGCTCGCGCAGGGCCTGGCGCAGCGGGGCAGGCAGCACCGCTGCCGAGGGACGGTTCAACAAGGCATCCAGGCCGGGGACGGAAGCGCGGTTCACAGCATCAAGCAGGCAAGACAGAGGCCTCTACACTAGCGCCGGCGCCGTTCAGGGACAATGACCGTGGCCACCATCCCCCGGCATGAAGACATGCCGCTACACTCGCGGGCAAACCCAGGAGAGTCCCGTCATGTCCCCGATCGTCCCGCGTTTCCGCCTACGGCTGCTGGCTTGTGCCGCACTGTTGCTGTCCCTGTCGGCGCCTGCGCTGGCCCAGCGCGTGGTAGAGGGTGACCTGCAGCAGCAGATGTCACCGGCCGAATTCAAGGCTGCTGGCCTGGACAAGCTCAGTGCGCAGGAACTGGCCACGCTCAACCGCTGGCTGCAGGGCAAGGTCGAGGCGGCCACGACCCAGGCAGTTGCAGCGGTACGGGAATCGGCGCGCGAGGAAGGCCGCCAGGAAGTGATCGTGAAGAATCGCGGCTTCTTCGATTTCGGCAGCAGTGAGCCGATCGTCGGCGTGCTGCAGGGTGAGTTCCGCGGGTTCGGCAAGGGCCGCGTCTACGTGCTGGACAACGGCCAGGAATGGGAGCAGATCGATGCAACCACCCTGGCAGGCGTGCGCAGGCAGTCGCCCGCCGTCAGCATCAAGCCCGGTGTGATGGGCGTCTGGTACCTGAAGGTCGACGGTGTGAACACCCAGCCGAAGGTGCGTCGTACCAAGTAACGACGCCCATCGTGTAGAGCCGAGCCCACGCTCGGCTGCGATCTGCACGGGAAGATGACGAGGCATCAAAAAAGCAGCCGAGCATGGGCTCGGCTCTACGTCATCACATCATAGGAGTCACGCCTGGCGCAGTGCGGCTACCCGCTGCGCCAGCTTCTTCGCCGAGATGCCGGTCCGCGCGCCCAGCTCCTGCGCGAACAGCGACACCCGCAGCTCTTCCAGATCCCAGCGCAGCGCCTGCCATTGCGGGTGCTCGCGCAGGCCCTGCTGCTCAGCCACTTCCAGCGCTTCCAGGAACGGATGCAGTTCCAGCATGCGCGCCTGATCGCGCGGCGGATCACGCTTGGCGCGCTCGGTACGCAGGATCATCGCTTTCAGATAGCGCGGATACTGCGCCAATGCGTCGGCCGGTGTATCGCGCAGGAAGCCTGGATGGATCAGCCCGGCCAGCTGCGCCTCCATGTCGTCCAGGTTGCCGCGCGCCCAGCCCATCAGCGGCGCTTCCAGCATCGGCTTCAGTTCGGCCACCAGCGCCAGGATGGTCTCGGCCAGCTTCAGCCGCGACATGGCCTCACCGAACAGCGCCTTGGCCGCATGCTCGCGGCGCTGCTCGAAGGCCGCCGCATCGCGTATGTCTTCCAGGCCTTCAGCCAGTACGGCGTTCATCGCCGCATCGACCAGATCGCCACGAAGGCGTTCCTGCGATTCGATCGCCGCATACAGCAGGCCCGTCTTGGCACCCACCGGCAACTGCTTGCGTGCCTGCTTCATCTTCTCGGCCAGCGCGATCTCCAGCAGGCGGCGCACACCCAGCGGATGAGCCGCCTGCGCCTGCTGCCGATCAGCGAAGATGCGCAGCGCCACGCTGTCGCCCTCGTCCAGCAGCGCCGGATAGGCCGGCACGCCGGCTTCGCCGGGCACCTGCAGCGGAATCGGCGTGGCCGGGAAGGTACGCAGGCCATCAGCCGCCATTTCACGTCCGGCGCGTGCAGCGAAGGCGTCGCCCGCGCGCCCACCGAACTTCGCGCGCAATGCGTCCAGGTCGCGCGAGGTGGCCAGCACCCTGCCCTGCTCGTCGCGCAGGCGCAGGTTCATGTGCAGGTGCGGTTCGATCGAGCCGGGCTCGAAATCGAGCGCGGTCACCGTGGCGCCTGTCGCGCGTGAGAGGAAACGCGCCAGTTCGCCGGTGATGGCATCGGCACTGGGTTGCGGGAACGCCTCGTAGAACGCGCGACCAAAGTCCGGCGCCGGCACGTAGTTGCGGCGCATCGCCTTGGGCAGGCTGCGAATCAGCGCCGCAGCCTTGTCGGCAACGAAGCCGGGCGCCAGCCAGCCCAGCTGCACCGGATCCAATGCGTTGAGCAGGTGCAGCGGTACGTCAAGGGTTACGCCGTCATCCTCGGCACCCGGCTCGAAGCGGTAATGCAGCGGCAATCGTGCCTGGCCCAGCGCGAGGTACTTCGGGTAGCGCTCCTGCTCACTGCCTTCGCCCGGCAACAGGTCGGCCAGCGACCAGTGCAGGGTCTTGCGCTGTTCCGGCGCAAGACCCTTCCACCAGGCATCCAGGCCGGAGGCCGAATGGATCTGCGGCGGCACCCGGTCCAGGTACCAGCGTGCCTGCCAGTCTTCGTCGGCAACGATGCCAGCGCGGCGCAGCTTGGCTTCTTCCTCGCGCGCGACCTCCAGCACCTTCTGGTTGTCGGCGACGAAACTGGCGCGGGTATTGATCTCGCCGGTCACCAGTGCCTGGCGCACGAAGATGTCATGCGCCTCGCCCGGCGCGATGCGGCCGTAGTGGACCGGTTTCTTCGGTGCCAGCACCAGGCCGAACAGGCTGATCTGCTCGGACGCCAGCACCTGGCCCTGCGCGCGCGACCAGTGCGGGTCGAAGTGCTTGCGCAGCAGCAGGTGCGGCAGTTCGGCGATCACCCAGTCCGGCTCGATCGCGGCCAGGGTCATGCCCCATACCTTCTGCGTATCCAGCAGGTTGGCCACCAGCAGCCACGGCGGTGGCCGCTTGGCCAGCGCCGAACCGGGGAACGGCAGGAAGCGGCGCTGGCGCGGCGCCTGGAAATCGCCCTTCTCGGTGCGGTGGCCGATCTGCGTCGGCAGGCCCGCCACCAACGCACGGTGCAGGGTCTGGTAGGCAGCGCCACGCACACGTTCGCTGAAACCGCCGCCAACCGGCGCCTGTTCCTTCTGCGCGCGCACGGCCACCGGCGCCGGTGCGGCCTCCGCCTTGCCTTCGCGGGCCAGGCGTGCAGCCCGGTGCAGCTGGCCCCGGGTCGCCTTCACCGCCGCCGCGTCATCGCGCGCCGGGGCCGGTGCAGTGCTGCCCGCCAGCAGCGGCGCCATCGATGCCTCGCTGGGCTCTTCCTTCCAGCCCAGTTCCTCGCACAGCAGGCGCAGCTGCCGGTGCAGCTCGCGCCATTCGCGCATGCGCAGGAAACCGAGGAAATGACGGCCACACCAGTCGCGCAGCTTGGACTGGGTCAGGTCTTCATGGGCCTGCCGGTAGGCATCCCACAGGCGCAGCACGCCGACGAACTCGGAGCGGCCATCGGCAAACTGCGCATGCGCGCTGTCGGCCGCACCGCGCGCCTCGGGCGGGCGTTCGCGCGGATCCTGGATGCCCAAGAACGAGGCGATCACCAGCATCGGCCGTAGGCAGCCGGCGGCCTGCGCGGCCACCAGCATGCGCGCCAGCTTCACGTCCACCGGCAGGCGCGCCATCTGCTTGCCGATGGTGGTCAGGCGCCGTTCGGCATCGATCGCCCCCAGTTCGGTCAGCTGCTGCCAGCCATCGGCCACCGCGCGCTCGTCCGGCGCTTCCAGGAACGGGAACTCCTCGATGCGGCCCAGGCCCAGATGCAGCATGCGCAGGATCACCCCGGCCAGGCTGGAGCGGCGGATTTCCGGATCGGTGAACTCCGGCCGCGCCTGGAAATCGGCCTCAGCATACAGGCGGTAACAGATGCCCTCGGCGATACGGCCGCAGCGCCCCTTGCGCTGGTTGGCGCTGGCCTGCGAGATCGGCTCGATGTGCAGGCGGTCCAGCTTGTTGCGCGGGCTGTAGCGCTTGACGCGGGCAAGGCCCGGATCGACCACGTAACGGATGCGCGGCACCGTCAGCGAGGTTTCCGCCACATTGGTGGCCAGCACGATGCGCCGGTTCGGCCCAGGATTGAACACCCGGTCCTGGTCCTGGTTGGACAGCCGCGCATACAGTGGCAGTACCTCGGTGTTGCGGTACTTGCGCCGTTCCAGCGACTGGTGCGCATCGCGGATCTCGCGCTCGCCCGGCAGGAAGATCAGCACGTCGCCGCGTGCATCCAGGCGGGTAATCTCGTCGACAGCCGACACGATGGCATCGTTGACGGTGCGTTCGCCCTGGTCTTCACCCTCGCCTTCCAGCGCGCGGTAGCGCACCTCCACCGGGTAGGTGCGGCCCTCAACGCTGATCACCGGCGCATTGTCGAAATGCTGGGCGAAGCGTCCGGTGTCGATGGTGGCCGAAGTGACGATCAGCTTCAGGTCGGGGCGCTTGCGCAGCAGCTGCTTCAGGTAGCCCAGCAGGAAGTCGATGTTGAGGCTGCGCTCGTGCGCCTCGTCGACGATGATCGTGTCGTAGTTCGACAACCAGCGGTCGCTGGCAATCTCCGCCAGCAGGATGCCGTCGGTCATGAACTTGATGCGGCTGTCTTCGCTGACCTTGTCGTTGAAGCGCACCTGGTAGCCCACCAGCTGGCCCAGTTCACTCTGCAGTTCCTGTGCGACACGGCTGGCTACCGCACGTGCGGCAATCCGTCGCGGCTGGGTGCAGCCGATCATGCCGGCCTGGCCACGGCCGGCGGCCAGGCACAGTTTCGGCAGCTGGGTGGTCTTGCCCGAACCGGTTTCACCAGCGATCACCACGACCTGGTGGTCGCGGATCAGCCCGATGATGGCGTCGGCTTCACGCGCAATCGGCAGCTGCGGGTCCAGAGTAATGGACGGCTGCTGCTGCGCCCGCACCTGCCGGCGCTGCACCGACGCCTGCAAGGCCTGCTCGAAGGTGGCGGCCAGTGCCGCATCCTGTGGCTTGGCCTGGCAACGCGAGAGCATCCCCAGCAAACGGCCCCGGTCGCGGCTCATGGCGCCGTCGATGGCGGCGCGCTGTTGGCGCAGGCGGGGCGATGGATTTTTATCGATAGAGTTCATCAATCGGTTCGTTCAAAACTTTGAAAGCGACCAGTCATCACGACCGGTTTATTGTGAAGGCCAACGATTCCACAAGGAGGAACCCCATGGCGAAGACCAAGAGCACGACCAAGGCCAAGACCGGCAAGCAGAAGCTTGCAGCGGCGGCACCGTCGGCGCCGAACATCGATATCGGGATCACCCAGGGCGACCGCAAGAAGATCGCCGACGGTCTTTCGCGCTTCCAGGCTGACGCGTTCACGCTCTACCTGAAAACGCACAACTTCCACTGGAACGTGACCGGGTCGATGTTCAACTCGCTGCACACCATGTTCGAGACGCAGTACACCGAGCAGTGGGCGGCACTGGACGATGTGGCCGAGCGCATCCGCGCGCTGGGCTTCAATGCCCCGGGCTCCTACCGGGAATTCGCTGCGCTGACCTCGATCGTCGAGGAACCGGGCCTGACCGACAGTGCGGACTGGCGTGAAATGGTACGCCAGTTGGTGGTCGCCAACGAAGCGGTCTGCCGTACGGCACGTGAAGTGCTGGAGGTGGCGGCCAAGGGTGACGACGCGCCGACCGAGGATCTGATGACCCAGCGGCTGCAGACCCACGAGAAGTACGCCTGGATGCTGCGTTCCCTGCTCCAGTAAGAGTTGGGGGTGGTTCGGCAGGGCTGCGCCCTGCACCCGCAGAGGCAACTGCAACGGCAACGGCCGGAGCAAAAGCGGGTTTCCTGTGGGTTGGCGGGGTGGGTCCGGTTGCGGGGGACGCCGTGAATACGTCCATGTAGGCTCGGTCGCCGCATCCATGCGGCTCACGCCCCCGCAACCGGACCCACCCCGCCTTCGACAGATTTCCGCGATCTGCCGGCAAAGCCATTGGGGTCAGATCCGTTTTCCGCAGGAAAACGGATCTGACCCCGTTTTGTTTGTCGATATCTGACAGATGTGTCGACCAAGGTCGACACCCACCAACGGCCGCGGGAAACTGTCGAAGGTGGGGCGGTGTCTGATTGCGGGGTGTCAGCCGCATGGATGCGGCTGCCAAGCCTACAGGGACGTACTTGCGGCGTCCCCGCAATCCGACACCGCCCCACCAAACCACGAATCACCCCAGAGCCGGCTATTGCCTTTGACGTTGCACTGGCTTGCAGCGGGTGCAGGGCGCAGCCCTGCCGACTCCCCCGCCGGGGTAAACTAGCCGGATGGCTTCCCGTCCCGCGCACGACCTGCTCCAACGCGTCTTTGGTTACGACGATTTCCGTGGTCCGCAGCAGGACATCGTGGAGCATGTGGCTGCCGGTCATGATGCCCTGGTGCTGATGCCCACCGGCGGTGGCAAGTCGCTGTGCTACCAGGTGCCGGCCCTGCTGCGTGACGGATGTGGCATCGTCATCTCGCCGCTGATCGCGCTGATGCAGGACCAGGTCGAAGCCCTGCGCCAGCTCGGCGTTCGTGCCGAGTACCTGAATTCCACCCTGGATGCCGAGACCGCCGGCCGCGTCGAACGCGAGCTGCTGGCCGGCGAGCTGGACATGCTCTATGTCGCTCCCGAGCGGCTGCTGACCGGCCGCTTCCTGTCGCTGCTGTCACGCAGCCAGATCGCCCTGTTCGCCATCGACGAAGCCCACTGCGTGTCGCAGTGGGGCCACGACTTCCGCCCGGAATACCGCCAGCTGACCGTGCTGCACGAGCGCTGGCCGCAGATTCCGCGGATCGCGCTCACCGCCACCGCCGACCCGCCGACCCAGCGCGAGATCGCCGAACGCCTCGATCTGCAGGAAGCCCGCCACTTCGTCAGCTCGTTCGACCGCCCCAACATCCGCTACACCGTGGTGCAGAAGGACAACGCCCGCAAGCAGCTGATCGATTTCCTGCGCGGCCACCGTGGCGAGGCCGGCATCGTCTATTGCATGTCGCGGCGCAAGGTCGAGGAGACCGCTGAATTCCTGTGCGGCCAGGGCTTCAACGCCCTGCCCTACCACGCCGGCCTGCCGCCGGAAGTGCGCGCGAACAACCAGCGCCGCTTCCTGCGCGAGGACGGCATCGTCATGTGCGCCACCATCGCCTTCGGCATGGGCATCGACAAGCCGGACGTGCGCTTCGTGGCGCATACCGACCTGCCCAAGTCGATGGAAGGCTACTACCAGGAAACCGGCCGCGCTGGTCGTGATGGCGAAGCTGCCGAAGCCTGGCTGTGCTACGGCCTGGGCGACGTGGTACTGCTCAAGCAGATGATCGAACAATCCGAGGCGGGCGAAGAACGCAAGCAGCTGGAACGGGGCAAGCTCGACCACCTGCTGGGCTACTGCGAATCCATGCAATGCCGCCGCCAGGTGCTGCTGGCCGGTTTCGGCGAGACCTATCCCCAGCCCTGCGGCAACTGCGACAACTGCCTGACGCCGCCGGCCTCGTGGGATGCGACCATTCCGGCGCAGAAGGCGCTGAGCTGTGTCTACCGCAGTGGCCAGCGCTTCGGCGTCGGCCACCTGATCGACATCCTGCGCGGCAGCGAGAACGAGAAGGTCAAACAGCAGGGCCACGACAAGCTCAGTACCTATGCGATCGGCCGCGACCTGGATGCGCGCACCTGGCGCAGCGTGTTCCGCCAGCTGGTGGCCGCCAGCCTGCTGGAAGTGGACAGCGAGGGCCACGGTGGCCTGCGCCTGACCGATGCCAGCCGCGACGTGCTGACCGGTCGCCGCCAGATCAGCATGCGCCGCGACCCGGCCAGCAGCGCCAGCGGGCGCGAGCGCAGCGCGCAGCGCAC
This sequence comes from Stenotrophomonas thermophila, assembly GCF_001499715.1. Taxonomy (NCBI): domain Bacteria; kingdom Pseudomonadati; phylum Pseudomonadota; class Gammaproteobacteria; order Lysobacterales; family Lysobacteraceae; genus Stenotrophomonas; species Stenotrophomonas thermophila. The sequence continues at coordinate 16,986 of NZ_CVIW01000035.1, forward strand.
CGGCCTGTCTGTGCTGCGGCAGGATCTGGCGCTGTTCAACGCGCTGCGCGGTCTGCGCGCCGAACTGGCCCGCGAACAGAACGTGCCGGCCTTCGTGATCTTCCACGACAGCACCCTGCGCAACATCGCCGAGCAGCGCCCGACCAGCCTGGATGAACTGGCCCGGGTCGGCGGCATCGGCGGCACCAAGCTGAGCCGCTACGGCCCGCGCCTGGTCGAGATCGTGCGCGAAGAGGGGTAGCGCCGGGCGCCTGGCCAGGCGCCTCCCCATCGCCAACCGTGCGCTCGTCCCCCTGTAGAGCCGAGCCCACGCTCGGCTGCTTCTGCGTGAACGGCAGCCGAGCGTGGGCTCGGCTCTGCACTGGTGCAGGTCCAACCTTGAACCGGCCATTCAGCCGGAAGTGCATCCACAGCCCCTTTGCGGCTAGATTAGCGCCATGTCCCTCGCCTCGACCCTGCTCCGTGTCGTGCTCATGCTCAGCCTGTTGCTCAACGGGCTGAACGCGGCCATGGCCAGTGGTCACGAGGAAATGGGCCGGATGGCCCACGCGGTAGCCGCCCTTGATGGCGGTGATGCCGACTGCCACCACCACGCCGCCATGCAGGCCGACGAGGCCCCGCAGGCCGAGGCCCCCGCCCACGACGCCCACTGCCAGATCAAGGACTGCGTGCGCAGTTGCGCCCAGCAGCCGCTGCTGGTGGTGCAGCCGTTGCCGTATCTGGCGGGCCCGGCACTGTCGCTGGCGCCGCAGCCGATACCGGCCACTGGCCGGCCGGCGCCGCCGCTGCCGCCCATCTCACGCCCTCCCATCGGCTGATTCCACACGCATCGTGCGCCCTGCGCACCGGAGCCGGCGACCTGCCGGCATCTTTACGTGTCTGGAGTCTCCATCATGAATACCCGCAATCCCCCCGGTCCGGGCGCTGTGCCCATGCCGTCGCGCCGCCTCTTCGTGCAGGGCCTGGCCGCCGGTGGCGTGGTCGCCGGCATCGCCGCTGTCGGCGTGCCGCAGCGTGCGCTTGCCGCCGCCCGCGCCACGCCTCGCCTGGCCGGCGCCCCCGCTGTCCTCAGCGACACCCGCATCGAACTGGCCATCGGCGAATCGCTGGCCAACTTCACCGGGCGCACCCGCCCGGCGATCACCGTCAACGGCTCGCTGCCGGCACCGATCCTGCGCTGGCGCGAAGGCCAGACCGTGGACCTGTTCGTGCGCAACACGCTGGAGCGCCACCCGACCTCGATCCACTGGCACGGCATCCTGCTGCCGGCCAACATGGACGGCGTGCCCGGCCTGAGCTTCAACGGCATCGGCCCCGGCGAGACATACCACTACCACTTCCAGCTGAAGCAGTCGGGCACCTACTGGTACCACAGCCATTCGATGTTCCAGGAGCAGGCCGGCCTGTACGGTGCACTGATCATCGATCCGGCCGAGCCAGCGCCGTACCACCACGACCGCGAGCACGTGATCCTGCTGTCCGACTGGACCGACATGGACCCGGGTGCGTTGTTCCGCCGCATGAAGAAGCTTGCCGAGCACGACAACTACTACAAGCGCACCCTGCCCGACTTCCTGCGCGATGCGAAGCGTGACGGCTGGTCGGCCGCGCTGTCCGACCGCGGCATGTGGGGCCGGATGCGGATGACGCCCTCCGACATCTCCGACATCAACGCGCACACCTACACCTACCTGATGAACGGTACGGCGCCAGCCGGCAACTGGACCGGGCTGTTCCGCAGCGGGGAAAAGGTACTGCTGCGCTTCATCAATGGCGCCTCGATGACCTACTTCGATGTGCGCATTCCCGGCCTGAAGATGACCGTGGTCGCCGCCGATGGCCAGTACATCCATCCGGTCAGCATCGATGAGTTCCGCATCGCTCCCGCCGAAACCTACGATGTGCTGGTCGAGCCCACCGGCCAGGACGCGTTTACCATCTTCTGCCAGGACATGGGCCGCACCGGCTTCGCTGCCGGCACGCTGGCGGTACGCCATGGCCTGCAGGCGCCGATCCCTGCACGCGACCCGCGCCCGTTGCTGACCATGAGCGACATGGGGCATGACATGGGTGGTGGCGGTCATGGCGGGCACGACATGACCGCGATGAAGGGCATGGAAGGCGGCTGCGGCGCCAGCATGGGCCACGGTGCGCATGGTGGCGGTGATGCCGCCAGCAAGGCGCCAAAGCACCCGCCCAGCGAGCGCAACAACCCGCTGGTGGACATGCAGAGTTCGGCTACCGAACCGAAGCTGGACGACCCCGGCATCGGCCTGCGCGACAACGGCCGCAAGGTCCTGACCTACGGCGCGATGCGCAGCCTGTTCGAAGACCCCGATGGCCGCGAGCCCAGTCGTGAAGTCGAGCTGCATCTGACCGGCCACATGGAGAAATTCTCCTGGTCGTTCGACGGCATCCCGTTCGCCAGCGCCGAGCCGCTGCGGCTGAACTACGGCGAGCGCATGCGCATCGTGCTGGTCAACGACACCATGATGCAGCACCCGATCCATCTGCACGGCGTGTGGAGCGATCTGGAAAACGCACAAGGCGAATTCCAGGTGCGCAAGCACACCATCGACATGCCACCCGGTACACGCCGCAGCTACCGCGTGCGCGCCGACGCGCTCGGCCGCTGGGCCTATCACTGCCATCTGCTGTACCACATGGAAGCGGGCATGATGCGCGAAGTGAGGATCGAAGAATGAGCCGCTCACTGCTTTCCCCAAGCCTGCTGGTCCTGGGCCTGACCGCTGCAATGCCGGTGTTCGCGCAGTCGCACGCGGGCCATGACATGGGCACGATGAACGCGCCTGCGAAGAGCGCGAAGGCGCCGGCCGAACCGGTCGATCATTCAAAGATGGATCATTCGGAGATGGACATGGGTGCAGCGGATCACGCCGGAATGGACCACTCCACGATGGACCACTCGAAGATGGACCATGGCGCGATGCAGCCAGCGGCGATGGACCATTCGCAGATGGACCACGGGGCGATGGGCCACGGCACGCCTGCACCCACCGAACCGCGCGAACCGATCCCGGTCCCGACTGATGCCGACCGCGCCGCCGCCTTCCCGCCGATCGCGCATGGCGCGATGGAACACGCGCCGGAGATCAACAGCCTGCTGCTGATCGACCGGCTTGAGCATTGGGATGGCAAGAGCAGCAACGGCCAGGCCTGGGAAGCCACCGGCTGGATCGGCGGCAACATCAACCGCCTGTGGCTGCGCACCGATGGCGAACGCAGCCGCGGCCGCACCGAATCGTCGTCACTGGAAGCACTGTATGGTCGCAGCGTGTCGCCGTGGTGGGACGTGCTGGTCGGCGTGCGCCAGGACTTCCGCCCGTCCGACTCGCGCACATGGGCGGCCATCGGCATCCAGGGTCTGGCGCCGTACAAGTTCGAAAGCTCGGCCACGCTGTACATGGGCTCCGGCGGCCAGGTGCTGGCCAAGGCCGAGGTCGAGTACGACGTACTGCTGACCAACCGCCTGATCCTGCAGCCGCTGCTGGAAGCCACCGTTGCGGCCAAAGATGAACCGGAGTACGGCATTGGTCGCGGACTGAACAAGGTCGAAGCCGGGCTGCGCCTGCGCTATGAGTTCAGCCGTCGCTTCGCGCCGTACATCGGCATCAGCCACGAACGTACGTTTGGCGACACCGCCGACTATGCCGGTGACCACGCGCGCGACACGCGCTGGGTCGCCGGCGTCCGCATGTGGTTCTGAGCAGCATTACGTGAGCAGTGGCCAGCCCCGGCAGCCGCCGGGGCCGGCTACACTGCGCCACGTTCCAATGCAGGCACCGCCATGTCGTTGCAGATCCGCCGCACCACCCTCGCCGACGTCGACACGCTTTCGGCGATCGCCATCGCCACCTACACCGAGACCTGGGGCGACTCGTATCCGCCGCAGGACCTGCACGATTTCCTGCAGGATCACTACAGCAGTGAACCGCAGCGCATCGAACTGTCCGACCCACGCAGTGCCATCTGGCTGTTGCTGGACGGTGATGCCGCGGTCGGCTATCTGGCCGCCGGTGCCAACACCTTGCCGCACACGGATGCACGCGAAGGCGACATCGAACTGAAGCGGTTCTACATCCTGGCCGCGCAACAGAACGGCGGCCACGGCGCGCGCCTGATGGATGCGTTCATGAACTGGCTGGCCCAGCCGCAGCGCCGCACCCTGTGGGTAGGCGTATGGGAAGAGAATTTCGGCGCACAGCGCTTCTACGCGCGCTATGGCTGCAGCAAGGTTGGCGAGTACGACTTCATCGTGGGCGACACCCACGACCGTGAGTTCATCCTTCGGCGGCCGTGATCACGCGCCCCATGTAGAGTC
>NZ_CVIW01000036.1:0-21060 GCF_001499715.1 Stenotrophomonas thermophila
TGGTAGTGCCGGCCGCTGGCCGGCATCCACGCATCTCTGCGCGGGTCATGCGGTTGCCGGCCAGCGGCCGGCACTACCATCGCGGGCGCTGTGCGCCGGAACACGATCTGCGCTTCGCTTCGGTTCCGCTGTGGTAGTGCCGGCCGCTGGCCGGCATCACGCCCAGGCCGACCACGCATACGGATACTCGTCGATCTGCCCAGCAAGACCGGCGCGCACCGGATTGCCAAGAATGTACAACGCCTGCCGCGCCAGCGACTCTTCGGTCCTTACTGCATGATCGAAGTAGCCGGGCTGCCACACCGTACTTCGATGGCCCGCCAGGCGATTCAGGGCAAGTGCGCTCGAAGATTTCATCCGGCGCGCGACATCTGGAAGGTGAGCTGCATGCAGCTCGAACATCCAGTGGACGTGATCCGGCATGACAACCCATGCGTGTGACCGTACGAGCCCGCGCTGTTCGATGTAATGGAACTGGTCGACTACACATGCTGCTGCAGCTTCGCTTTCAAAGAGCCGGCGGCGCTGGTGGGTCGTGGTTGTCAGGACATAGGCCTGGCCGATGATCGAGTGACGGCCCAGGCGCAGGCGATGGCTGCTCATGCGCCATGGTGGGTCGATCATTGGGCGTTGGCTGTCAGGCCAAGCCTCGATGGGGGTTGGGAGATGTCTGAAGTTGAATGAGGTTGCCGGCCAGCGGCCGGCACTACCGGGGCCATGGGTTGCCGGCCAGCGGCCGGCCACCACTGGAGCTGTGGGTTGCCGGCCAGCGGCCGGCACTACCGGACCTCAGCCGCGCAGGGTGGCGCCGCCGTCGACGTACAGGTCGCTCATGGCCACATGCCCGGCCTGCTCGGAGAGCAGGAACATGACCGAGTGCGCGATGTCTTCCGGCGTGGCGAGTTTGCGCAGTGGAACGCCGGCCTTGTAGGTCTCCAGGCTGCCGGCGATCACCCGCTCGGCACCGTGCTCGTCCTGCCACATGCCGGTCTGCATCGGGGTCAACGTCGAGCCTGGGGCGACGATGTTGCAGCGGATGCCCAGCGGCGCCAGTTCCAGCCCGAGGCAGCGGGTGAACATGGTGGCGGCGGCCTTGGATGCCGCATAGGCGGCCATGCCGTGCCGCGGGACGCCGGCCGCATTCGAGCTGACGGTAACGATCGCGCCCCGCCGGCGCGGCGACATCACCCGCGCCAAGGCACGCCCTACGTGGAACACGCCATCGGCGTTGACCGCGAACACCCGGCGCCAGTCGGCGTCGCCGGTCTCGGCGACGCTGCCCACGTGCAGCACGCCGGCCACGCTGGCGGCCAACATGATCGGCCCGATGCTGGACTCGACCTGGTCCACCAGGGCGTCCACCGCGGCGCTGTCGGTTACATCGAGTGCAAACGACGTCACCCGGGTATCTGACACGCGCGGCGCCTCGCGATCGGTCGCCACTACGGTGCAACCGGCCACGGCCAGAAACCGTACCAGTGCATCGCCGATGCCGCCGGCAGCGCCGGTCACCAGTGCCACGCGACCTTCAAAGCCGGTCAACTGCATGCTGCGATCTCCTGTTGCTCGTCCCATTGGCGCAACCGCGCCGACAACCACGGCGCCAGCTGCGCCACCGCATCGCGGCCGGTCAGTTCTGCATGCAGAAACGGCAGTTCCAACGACTGCACCCTGCGCGCGTGTGTCCGCCACAACGCCGACTGCAACTGTGGCCGCGCCTGGTGATCCCGGCCCGCACGCACATGCACCAGCGTGCCATCGAACGGCCGGTGGATATGTTCACGGATCAGTCGATTGGTGCCGGTCACGGCGCGCACCACGCCATCGAGCACCACATCCGGCAAGCTGCCGAGTGCACTGCCACCACGTCGCAGGAACGCGAGAATGCGTTCCCGGCTGTCCAGTTCCGGATGCGCATCCGGGTCATGACCGGCAATCGCCAGCAGTGCCCGCAATGCAGCGATGGCATCGGGTTCCGGCTCGGCCCGCCAGCACTCGCTGGGATAAGCGTCCAGCAGCACCAGCTCGCCAACCTCGCGCCCGATCTCATGCAGGCGCACTGCCATCGCCTGGGCGAGGATGCCACCCACCGACCAGCCCAGCAGATGCACCGGCCCCTTCGGCTGCAGTGCGACCACGCGCTGTACGTAGTCGTTGGCCATCGCCTCGATGCTGCTCGGCAGCGGCTGCCGCGTGTCCAGAGCCGGCGACTGCAGGCCATACACCGGGCGTGCCGGTGACAGTGCCCTGGCCAGGGTGCGGTAGTTCCAGGCGATGCCACCGGCCGGGTGCAGCACGAACAGCGGCGTGGACCCGGCCGCTTCGGTCGCGGCCAGCGCGATTACCGGCCCCAGTGCGTGATCGGCCAGCGCGGGGGGCTCGGCAATGCGAACCGCCAGCGCAGCCACGGTGGGCTGCGCGAACAAGGCACCCAGACCCAGATCGCAGCGCCAGCGCTGCTCGATGGCCAGCAGCAGGTGCACCGCCGACAGCGAGTCACCGCCGAGACTGAAGAAATCCGCATCCACCGCCACCGGCGCTTCACGCCCGAGTGCCTGGGCAAACAGCAACGCCAGCTCCTCTTCCAACGGCGTGCGCGGCGCCAAGCCGGCAACTTCAAGTTGCGGTGGCTTCGGCAACGCGTTGCGGTCGAGCTTGCCGTTGGCGGTTACCGGCCAGTGGTCCACACCGACAAACGCCGAAGGCACCATGTAGTCCGGCACGCGCGTGGCCAGGTGGCTGCGCAGCGTCACGGCGTTGGCAAGCGCGGTTGGCACATAGGCCACCAGCCGGGCATCGCCGGGCGCGTCCTGGCGCAGCAGCACTTCCACGCGCTCCATGCCAGGCAGTTCGCGCAATGCCGCCTCGATCTCGCCCAGTTCGATGCGCAGGCCGCGCAGTTTGACCTGATGGTCGCTGCGGCCCAGGTACTCGACCGCGCCGTTGCTACGCCAACGGGCTACGTCGCCGGTGCGGTAGATGCGCTCGCCCGGCAGGAACGGATCTGCAATGAAACGTTCGGCAGTCAGATCATCGCGACCGAGATAGCCACGCGCCAGCTGGACGCCACCCAGGTACAAGTCCCCGGGCACGCCCACCGGCACCGGCTGCATCCGGGCGTCCAGCACGTACAGGCGGGTGTTCCAGACCGGGAACCCGATCGGCACCGGCCGCGAACGATCCTGCGCCGACGCCGGCCAGTAGCTGACGTCCACCGCGGCTTCGGTCGGGCCATACAGGTTGTGCAGTTCTGCGTGCACGCGCGCATGGAAGCGGTCGCGCAACGCGGCGTCCAGCGCCTCGCCACTGGTGAATACCCGGCGCAGCTGCAAACCTTCGGAGGCCGGCGCAGCGAGGAAGGCGTCGAGCATCGACGGCACGAAATGCGCCGTGGTGATGCCATGCCCGCGGATCAGCCGCGCCAGTTCGGTGGGGTCGCGATGCGCATCGGGCCCGGCAACCACCAGCGTGGCCCCGCACAGCAATGGCAGGAAGAACTCCCAGACCGAGACATCGAAGGTGGCCGGGGTTTTCTGCAGCACGCGGTCATCGGCGCGGATGCCGTAGTGCTCGCGCATCCACAGCAAGCGGTTGACGATGGCACGGTGTTCGACGACCACGCCCTTCGGTTCCCCGGTCGAACCGGAGGTATAGATCACATAGGCCGCATCGCTGGGCGCCGGATCGGCCCACGGCGCGGCGAAGCTCAGCGCGGTCCACTGCTCCGGCGCGAGCACCGGTACGCCGGCCATGCGCGCCGAAACCTCCGCCGCAGCCATTACGCACACCGGCTGCGCCGAGGCGAAGATGCGCGCCAGCCGCTCATCGGGATGCGTAAGGTCCAGCGGAAGATAGGCCGCGCCTGCGCGCAGCACCGCAACCAGAGCGATCACCAGCTCCAGCGAGCGCGGCAATGCCACCGCCACCACGCTGCCCGGGCCGACATCCATCGCCCGCAGCTGTGCCGCCAGCGCGAAACTGCGCGCTTCCAGCGTTGCGTAATCCATGGCAGCGTCGCCGAACACCAGCGCAGGCGCGTGCGGGTCCCGATCCATGCCCTGCTGCAGCAGTTCAACCAGGGTGGTCTCAGGAAGCGCGTGCGCGGTGGCATTGAATTCCTGCAGCACCTGCTGCGCCTCCTCGGGCGTTGCCAGAGGCACGGCTGCGATATCGTCAGCCTGCAGTGCCGCCGACACGAATTGCAGCAGCCGCGCCGCGTGCGCCTCGACATCCTCGCGACTGTACAGCGCGGGATTGGCCTCGATCTCCAGATCCAGCAGACGCTGGCCATCGCCACGGAAGCCCAGCGTCAGGTCATCCACCGGCCCGGTGCAGAGCACCTCCAGCGTCGCCTGCACGCCCGTCAGCGCCAGCGGCTTGTAGAACGGCTGCACATTCACCAGCGGGCCGTGCAGGCGCTGCTGCGCGCCCACCAGGCCCAGATCCCGGCGCAGTTGCTCGCCTCGGTAACGGCCGTGCTTGCGCCCTTGGCTGAGCTGCCGGCCCAGGCTGCGGGTAAAGGTTTCGACGCTGCCCTCGCCGGCGGCCACGCGCAGCGGCAACACATTCATCACCATCGACGGCACCCGCGCCGACGCGTTGCCCAGCCGCCCCATGTAGGGCACGCCCAGCACCACTTCATCGGCGGCACTCATCCGCCGCAGGTACTCGGCCGCCAGCGCGGCCAGCACATCCGGCCAGGGCTGCAGCCAACGCACCGATGCCTGCAGCAACTGCTCACGCAATGCCGCATCGAGCGGCTGCACCCAGCGCAGCGCGTCGTCACTGGCCGCGAGCGTACCGGCCAGGCCCATGCCCGCCGGTGCCCCCTGCATGTGCTCGCGCCACCATTGCCCGGCCTGCGTGCGGCGCGGGTCGGCACGATAAGCAGCATCGTCGGCCAGCACCCCCGCCAGCCCCGGCAGAGGCTCACCCGTACGACCGGCATACAACGCGCACACGCGATCAGTGAACAGCGCCATGCCATAGCCATCGGCCGCCAGATGATGCACCCGCAGGTACCAGACCCAGCGCTGCCCGCCCAGCTCAAGCAGCACCTGTTGGCTGATCCGGTCGCGGGCGGGGTCGACCGGGCTCAGCCGGTCGTCGTGCATCAGGCTGCGTGCCGCAGCGGCTGGATCAGCCTCGGCGGACACATCACGCACCGAAAGCAGCGGCACGTGTGCTGGGTCATGCCACTGCAGCGGCTGGCCATCGGCCCCTTCGGCAAAGCGCAGCGCAAAGGCCTGGGCTTCGACCGCAGCCTGGTCTGCCGCTGCAACGAACGCGGCCACGTCCAGCGGGCCATCGATCCACACCGCGTGCGCGGTATTGAATGACGGATTGTCCGGCGCCAGCCGCTGTGCAAACCACAGTCCGGTCTGGGCCTCGGTCAATGCCACCGGCGTGGCCAGCGCAGCGGCGTTCATGCGTTCTGCGCGGCCTGCAGCGTCTGCACCACACCCCACCACTGGCGTAGCGTGGTGTGCTCGGCCAGCTGCGAGAACTCCAGCGGCAACCCGGTGTTGGCCCAGACCAGGACCAGGCCGAGCATGCGCATCGAGTCCAGGTCCAGGTCGATCAGGTTGTCGTCGTCACCGATCTCGGCCGGCGTGCACTCCAGGACGCGCGCGACGTCGGCGCGCATCCGCTCCAGATCCAGCACCTCACCGGTGGCCGTCATCACAGCACCTCCAGCAGCTGATCGGTGGTTATCGGCACGCCGCAGGTGCGCGCGATCCAGTGCAGCGCCTGATCGTGGTCGGCGCGCGAGAAGTCCGCCACGGCATCGGCGGCAATGAAGGCCTCGATATCACGCTGGAACGCCTCGACCACGGTCGCGGTGCATCCGATATGGGCGTACACGCCGGTCACCAGCAACTGGTCGCGTCCACGCACCCGCATCAGCGTCTCCAGGTTGCTGCGCTGGAATGCGCTGTAGCGGTGCTTGACCAGCACGTGCTCGCCCGGGTGCGGTGCCAGCGCCTCGATGATCGGTTCATGGTCGGCGCTGCGACGCATGCCCGGCCCCCACAGGTCGGCCTGAAGGCCACGGTCTCGACGGTCCTGGTCACCATGCTGGGCGGTGTAGAACACCGGAATGCCGTGCGCGCGGCAATGCGCCAGCAGCCGTGCGATGTTGTCCACGGCCGGCCGTAGCGGTGCATTACCGGCGTCGAAGGCGGCCAGGAAGTAACGCTGCATGTCGTGCACCAACAGCGCGACACGATCGCGCTGCGGGCGCCACGGGCCACGCGCCTGCGGCAGTTCGGCGGCAGTCGGCAAGGGGTAATCGGTGATACGGGGCAGCGCCATCAGCGCGTTCCTCCTGTCTGTTGCAGATGACGCGCACGCAACTGCGCGCGCAGTTCGCGGCGGCTGATCTTGCCGACCGCAGTGGTATCGAAACTGTCGACGAACACGACCTGGTCGGGCACCTTGAACGCCGCCAGGCCGCGCCCGCGCATCCAGGCCTTCAGTGCCGGGGCCTTGAACGGCTCGCCCTGCGCGATCACGAACGCACAGCTGCGCTCGCCCAGATACTCATCGGGAATGGAGACCACGGCGGCGTCGAACACACCCGGGTGCGCCAGCAGGTGGTCCTCGATCTCTTCGGCAGAGATCTTCTCGCCCGCCCGGTTGATGTGGTCACCCGCACGCCCCTGTACCACCAGGTAGCCACCGGGCAGCTGCTGCACACGGTCGCCGGTACGATAGAAGCCGTCGTCGGTGAACGAGCGCGCATTGGCCACCGCATCGTTGTGGTAGCCGCGGATGGTGTACGGGCCACGGGTGAGCAGATGCCCCACCTCGCCTTCGGCCACCGGCTGGTCATGGTCATCGACCACGCGCACTTCATCATCCGGACTGATCGGCCGGCCCTGGCAGACCGCGATCAGTTCCTCCGGATCATCCAGCCGCGTGTAGTTCACCAGCCCTTCGGCCATGCCGAATACCTGCTGCAAGGTACAGCCGAGGCCGTCGATCACCCGTCGTGCGGCTTCCGGCACCAGTTTGGCGCCGCCCACCTGCAGTACCCGCAGGCTGGACAGGTCATGCCTGCTGGTGGCGGCGGCCCGCGCCCACAGCAACGCCAGCGGCGGCACCAGCCCACAGCAGGTCACCCGCTCCCGTGCGATCAGCGGGAAGGCCGCATCCGGGCCGGGGCCCGGGCTGAGCACCACGCGGGCACCGGCGTACAGCGCGCCGAAGAAGCCGGGCGAGCTCATCGGGAAGTTGTGCGCAGCCGGCAGCGCGACCAGGTAGACGCTGTCGCGGTCGATGCCGCAGATTTGATTGCTGGCGCGGAACGAATAGATGTAGTCGTCGTGCGTGCGTGGAATCAGCTTGGACAGCCCAGTGCTGCCTCCGGAAATCTGCAGGAACGCCACCGACTGCGGGTCCGGATCGGACGGCAGCTGGCTGCGATCGCCCTGCAGTGCCTTCAGCGCGATGAACTCCGCCGCATCGCCGTCGATCACCACATGGCGAACCGCCGGCACTTCGGCCTGCAGCGCCCTTGCCAACCCGCGATGATCGAAGCCATCGTGCAGTGCGGTGGTGATGTAGGCACTGGCTTCCGCCTTGCTGGCGAAGTGGACCAGCTCGGTGATGCGGTGCGCCGGCAACGCATACACCGGCACCAGGCCGGCGCGGAACAGGCCGCAGACCGTGGTGATGAACCCGGCGGTATTGCCCAGCTGCACCAGCACCCGTTCGCCAGGCTGCAGGCCGAGCGCCAGCAGGCCCGCACCGATGCGGCCTGCCTCATGCCACAGCTGCGCATAGCTCAGACGTACGTCGCCGGCGACTACCGCGATGTCATCGGCGTAGCGTTCTGCACGCTCGCGCAGGAAACCCGGGAAGGTCTCGCCACGCCAGTGACCGGCTTCGCGATAGCGCGCCACCAGCGTGTCGGGCCACACCTGCTGCAGCGGCAGGCGGGAAGAGTCAGTGGAGGTACTCATGCGGCAGGCTCGATGGCGGGCGCGGATTCATGGACACCCAGCGCGTTCAACAGGGCAGCGAACTTCGCTGCGGTTTCGGCCACCTCGGCCTCGGGGTGTGACTCGGCGACGATGCCGGCACCGGCATACAGGCGCAGCTGCGTGCCCTGCAGGCGCGCGCAGCGGATCGCCACGTACCAGTCGCCGTCACCCTGCGCGTCCAACCAGCCCACGGCACCGGCGTAGAAGCCGCGCGGCACCGGTTCCAGCTCGCGGATGCGCTGCAGCGCCGCCAACCGTGGCGTACCGCAGACTGCCGGCGTGGGGTGCAGCTGCGCCAGCAGTTCGGCGGCAGACGCCTGCGGATCCTTCAGGGTGGCGTGGATGCGGGTGCCCAGGTGCCACATGCTGGCGGTGGCATGCAGCACCGGGCGCGGCTGCGCATCGATGTGGCTGCAGTACGGTGCCAGGCCCTCGACGATGGCTTCGACCACGTGGCGGTGCTCGTCGTGGTCCTTGGCCGAGGCCAGCAGCGCCTGCGCCGCACGCTCGTCCTCGGCGGCATCGGCGCTGCGCCGCGCGGAACCGGCCAGCGGATGCGACAACAGCTCGGCGCCGCGCTTGCGCAGCAGCAGTTCCGGCGTCGCCCCCACCAGCCAGGCCGGTGCCTGGCCCAGCTCCACCGGCAACGGCACCGCGTAGGTCGCCACCGACGGATCCGCGCCCAGGCGTGCCAGCAGCACGTCCGGAGACAGCGCCTGGCGGGTGCGTGCCAGCAGGCTGCGCGCCAGCACCACCTTCTGCAGGCTCAGTTCGGGCGCGCGCAGTACCTGCACCGCCGCGGCAACCGCTGACGCATAGTCCTGCGGCGCAGGCTCGGCGCGCAGGGCACCGTCCAGCGGCGGTGCGGCCTGCGGCTGCAGTGCCAGCGCCGGCAGCAGGCGCTCGGGCTGGAACAGCGCATCGTCCGCACGCGGTTCGAACGGCACTGCGCCAACCAGCAGGCCCGGGCCGCCACGCTGCCGGGCAAAGAACGCCGAGACGCGTTCTGCCAATGTCGCCAGTGCACCGGCCGGCAGCGTGGCGCGGCAGCCGCGTGCATGCACGTGCTGGCCGGCATGCTGCAGCAGGAACAGCGACGCGTCGTCGGTGCTGTCCAGCGGCGCTGGCGCAGCCTCCGGCCACGCGCCCTGCATCAGGGAATCGTTCATGGGGTCTCCTTCATCCGATGCGCTGCAGCCAGCGCGCACAGCAACAGCAGCAGCGCACCGACCAGCAGGTAAGGCAGGCTTGGCCCGCCGCGATACAACAGCGTGCCGAGCATCGGCCCGGCCACCATGCCCAGCCCCTGCGCGGCAGCGACGGTGCCGGCGGCGGCGCCCTGCTCGTGCGCCTCCACCGCATCGGCGGCCAGCGCCTGGAACGAGGGGAATACGAAGCCCATGCCAAACGCGGCCAACGCGTACGCCGCCGGCAACTGCCAGCCCTGCTGCACGCCCGCCACCGAAGCAAAGCCAATGCCGGAAATCAGGGCGCCAAGGACGATCCAACGGCGTGGATGTACCTCCAGCTTCATCACCAGCGCCTGCGCCAGGATCAGGCCGACACCAACGGCGGTAAGTGCGATGCCGGCCATGCGTGCACCGGCCGCCGCATCCAGGCCCAGGCGATCAATCGCGAAGAAGCCGACCGTGACCTGCGCGATGGTCACCGAGACCATCGCGATGAACGCTGCCAGCTGCGGCAGGCGCAGGCGCGCGTCGAGGCGGCTCATCGGCGTGCGGCGCTGTGCGGACGCGCCCCCCCCCGGTGGTGTAGCCGGCAGCCGCCAGGCCAGCAATGCCAGTGCCAGCAACGGCAGCAACGCGGCCACGTACAGCGCCAGCGAAAGATTGGTATAGGCCAGCCAGCCGGCAGCGGCCGGACCCAGTACCATGCCCAGCGCGTTGGCACTGCCCAGCCGGGCGAGGAAACTGGCGCGCTGCCCGGTCGGTGCCTCGTCGGCAATCAGCGCAGCGGCCGTGGGCGGCACGGCCGCGTAGAACAGCCCGATCAAGCCGCGCGCGCCCACCAGCACCAGCACCGACACCAGTACCGGCGGCACCGCCTGCAGGGCGACGTCGATGAACACCGCCAGTGCGATGTAGACCGCCGTATAGGCACTCATCGCCAGGATCAGCACGCGCTTGCGGCCGATGCGGTCGCTGAGCTGGCCCCAGGGGCGCGCGGCCAGCATCCACAACACGCCTGCGGCGGTGACCGACAGGCCGGCATGCCACTCGGACAGGCCGAGCATGCGGACCACCGGGCCGATCACTGCGACGAAGGACATCATCGCCATGGTGCCGATCAGGGCAGCCAACACCAGCGCCGGTAAGCCGGGAACGACGGGACGTGCGTGCATGGAACACCAGCCGTAACAGGAAAGGATGGCCGGGCACGCCTGCGCACCCCGCCCGGCACCGGCCCTGCTCAGGACCGGACGCCACCTTTAAATGATAACGGCTCGTATTTGCATTTGATACCCATTCTCTTGAATGGGCGCGCAACAGTGGGTTCAGTGCATTGCACGCAGGCCGAGCAGGCCACGGCGCTTGAACCACCACTCCAGCGGCAGCGTCACCAGCGGCGGGATGGCTGCCAGCAGCGCCAGGGCACTGGCCCACCACGGCCAGCGCAGGCGCACCGCCGCAAACAGGGTGACTGCCACATAGACCAGGAAGGCCACGCCGTGCAGCGGCCCGAACACCTTCACCAGCGCCACGTTGGCCATCGGGCCGTACTTCATCCACATGCCGATGAGCAGGCCGGCCCAGGTCACGGCCTCGATGAAAGCGACCGCGGCGAACAGACGTCCGGTCGGGTGCATGGGGGAACGTTGGGTCACGCGGGGCTCCGGCATCGGGGTATCAAATGCGAATGATACGCAGATGCGAACCCCATGTAGAGTCGAGCCGTGCTCGACTGCTGGAGCGTGCCCACCGAGGTGGACACCTACCGGAGCGTGTGTGGCAGAACGTGCTCCCCGATCTCACGCAGCATCGCGTCCATCGGCCGCCCGTTGTCGACCAGGTTGAACATCACGTGCGCCACGCCCTGCGCATGCACGCGCAGCAGATAGTCACGCAGGCCATCGCGGCCGACCTTCAGGCCCAGCGGCAGCGGCTCGGCTGGCGCCTGCGGATCGGCCTGCAGATCCAGCAGCATCGACTGCACGAACGGCTTGGCTGGCCCACCACGCTGCACCAGCGCCTGCTGCCACAGGCCGATGCGTCCTTCCTGCGCGGCCTCCTCGCGGTGATAGGTGGCCCAGCCTTCGGCCTCGCGCGCGATCCACTGCAGGCTCTGCCGCGCGGTACCCACCACCAACATCGGGATGCGGGTTGCCGGCGCCGGCAGCACGTCAAAACCACCCGTCGCCTGCAGTACGGCCGTCCGCTCATCGGCCTCCGGTGACAGCGCCGCCCGCAACAAGGACCAGCGCTCACGGAACGTCGCCGCCCTGCCCTCCAGATCCTCGCCGAATGCGGCGAACTCTTCCGGTCGGTCACCCGAACCCAGGCCCAGCACGAAGCGCCCGCCGCTGATCCGGTCCAGGCTCAAGGCCGATTTCGCCACCTGCAGCGGCTGCCGCAATGGCAGCACGATGGCCGCGCTGCCGACCACGATGCGCTCGGTCGCGGCGGCCAGCATACCCAGCCACAGGAACGGATCGTCCAATGCACTGGCCGTCGCATCCGGCCCTTGCGGCACCATCAGCGGCACGTCGCGCGTCCACAGCGCGGCAAAGCCCAGGTCATCGGCCAGTCGCGCAATGCGCCGCGCCTCATGCGGATCGGCCAGTCCATGCGCGGCGACAGGCGTCATCAGGCCCAGGCTCAGGCCCTGTTGCGGAAACAAGGCAGCGTAAGCAGGATTGAAATCACTCATGCCCGCAGCTTAGCGTGCAGGCACTGGCAACGATGACGCGCCGCCCACCACCAGAAGAACACTGCATGCCGAAGATCCGCCCCGCACGTGTCGATGACCCGCCCGCGATCAGTGCGGTGTGCCTGGCCGCGTTCAACGCTGCAGTGGCACCGACGCTCGGCGCGGACGGCGCCACGTTCGCCAGTGTCGCGGCCGCCGACGCATTCGGCGTGCGCCTGCAGGGCGAGAACCAGATCCTGGTCGCCGAGCAGGAGGACCGCATCGTCGGCGTGATCGAACTGAAGGCGGGCCGGCACCTTGCGATGTTGTTCGTCGATCCCGCCTGCCAGGGCCAGGGCATCGGCCATGCTTTGTTCGAGGCGGTGCTTCCACAGGTGCGCGAGCCGGTCCTGACCGTGCGCGCCTCGCTCAATGCGGTACCGGCCTACCTGCGCTATGGCTTCGTGCTGGACGGTGACGTCGGCGAGTTCAATGGGTTGGTGTATCAGCAGATGGTGCGGTCAGCGGCCTGAAGGCATCCGCCCGGCGTTGCCCGGCAATGCCCGGTGGGCGTCATGCCCTGCAGCACGCCCGTCATAAGCAAACTGAATCAGCGGGCTCCCCGGCGGTTCCTACAATGGCCTGTCACCCTGCCCTTCGAGATGCTGCCGATGCGCGTCGCGCTTTCCGTGTTGCTGCTGGCTTCGGCGCTGAGCGCCTGCACCCCGGCCCCGGTTTCCACCGCCAACTCCGCCGAGGCACCCGCGCCGGCGTCCGCCATCGCCTGGCGCCAGGGCGATGTGGACGATGCCTTCGCCGAAGCCGCCGACAGCGGCAAGCCGGTGCTGCTGTACTGGGGCGCCGTCTGGTGCCCACCGTGCAACCAGCTCAAGGCGGGCCTGTTCAAGGACCCGGCCTTCATCGCGCTGACCAGCAAATTCGTTCCCGTCTACCTGGATGGCGACGAGGAAGGTGCGCAAGCCTGGGGTGAGCGCTTCGGCGTACGCGGCTATCCGACCCTGATCGTGCTGGACCCACAGCGCAACGAAATCACCCGCGTGGCCGGCGGCAATGATGCCACCGAACTGACCCGGGCACTGACCGTCGCCGCAGGCCGCCGCGGTGCTGTTGCCGCCACCTTGGCCACCGCGTTGGCAACGCCGGACCGACTGGCCGCCGAAGACTGGCAGGTGCTGGGCGACTACGGCTGGGAAGTGGACGCCAACCGCCTGGCCGGCGAGCGCAGCAGCGAGGATGTGCTGCGCCAGTTGTCCAAGGCCGCACCCGACGCTGCCCTGCAGCGCCGCTTCGCTCTGCTGGCCTTGGCAACGGCCGAAAAGCCCGATGCCTCGCCCACCGAAGTACGCGAGCTGCTGCAGGCCGTGCTGGCGCAGCCCGCCGAAGTCCGCCGCAACCGTGAGTTGCTGGGCTATGCAGGCGTGCAGCTGGTCAAGCAGGCCAGTGCCGGGCCGGCCACCAGCAACACGCTGGGACAGCAGCTGCTGGTGGCATTGGAGCGGGCAGACGCCGAGCGCGGCGACCGCGCCGACGACGCATTGTCGCGTGCGTTGACCGAAGTGTCGCTGGCCCGCCAGCAGCAGCCGAAGGGCGCATTGCCCGCGGCCCTGGTTGATCGGGTCAAGCAGCGCGTGGCTGCTGCCGACGCTGCCGCCACCGATGCGCATGCGCGCCAGGCCACGATCAGCAGCGCGGTCTACGCACTACGCCAGGTCGGCGACGACGCAGGCGCCGAGTCGCTGTTGCTGGCGGAACTGAAGCGCAGCGAACAGCCGTACTACTACATGCCCGAGCTGGCCGAACTGGCCGAGCAGCGCGGCGACACCGCCGGTGCGCTGGAGTGGTTGAAGCGTGCCTACGACGGTGCGCGGGGCCCGGCCACCCGCGTGCAGTGGGGCGTGCTGTATGTGGAAGGCCTGCTGAAGCTGGCACCGGACGATGCACCACGCATCGAGCAGGCGACCGCCTCGCTGATCGCCGAGCTGGAGGCACAGCCGTCGGGCTACCACCAGCGCACCCGCCAACGCTTCGAGCGCCTGGCCGGGCAGTTGAAGGCGTGGAGCGGCAAGCACCAGGGCGCGGAGACACTGGCGCGGCTGCAGCAGCGGATGCAGCAGGCGTGCGGTGACCAGGTGGATGGTGCGTGCAAGGATTGGTTGAGTTGAGTTGATGAGGGCGCTGGCGGCTGGTTCGTCTGCCGGCGCCTTCGGGGCTGGCCGGGACACGCCGTAAACCCATCCTTGGGGGCTCGATGGCGCCATCCATGGCGCCAACGGTTCCGGCCAGCCCCTCCCCCCGCCACCGGACCGTTTCCTGCGAGCGCGGGCAGCACTTCAGCGCGCCGGTGAGGTTCGAAAAGCGGGTTCTGGTAGTGCCGGCCGCTGGCCGGCAACCCGACCTAGCCGGCATGCCGGCCAGCGGCCGGCACTACCATTTCGCTCGTGCTGTCCTGCAGGAAGAATCAAAGCGACGAACGCGCACGCACCTCAATCCCGCCCCTTGACCTCAACCAATGTTGAGGTGCGATAACAGTCTTCCCAAGGCCAGCCCTCTGGCCTTCCCCACGGAGATTGCTTCGATGTCGTACTCGCTTCCCCCGCTCCCCTACGCCTACGACGCCCTTGAGCCGCATTTCGATGCGCGCACGATGGACATCCACCACAGCAAGCACCACCAGGCCTACGTCAACAACCTCAACGCCGCCATCGAGCAGGCCGGCATCGCCGAGCAGCCGGTCGAGGCGCTGATCGCCAACCTCGATGCCGTGCCCGAGGCGCAGCGCGGCCCCATCCGCAACAACGGCGGCGGCCACGCCAACCACAGCCTGTTCTGGACCGTGCTCAGCACCAACGGTGGTGCACCCGATGACGAACTGGCCGCCGCCATCGACCGTGACCTCGGCGGCTTCGATGCCTTCAAGGACGCCTTCACCAAGGCGGCGCAGACCCGCTTCGGCAGCGGCTGGGCCTGGCTGACCAGCGATCGCGATGGCCGCCTGCAGGTGGAAAGCAGCGCCAACCAGGACAGCCCGCTGATGGGTGCAGCCGTGGGCCTGTCGGGCAACACCCCGATCCTCGCACTGGATGTCTGGGAACACGCCTACTACCTGCACTACCAGAACCGTCGCCCGGACTACATCGGTGCGTTCTTCAACATCATCAACTGGGCCGAGGTCGGCCGGCGCTACCGCCAGGCCAGGGCCTCATGAGCGGCGAGACACTGCCGTACGCCGGGCCGTGGGCGGGGGTCTTCCCCGCCCCGGCCCCGGTGCCGTCGGTCGAGATGCCGCCGCGTGCACTGCGGCGGCTGCTCGGCCACTTTCCTACCGGCGTGGCCATCGTCTGCGCGCGCGATGCGCAGGGTAAACCCATCGGCCTGACCATCAATTCGTTCGTGCCGGTGTCATTGCAGCCGCCGCTGGTGCTGTGGAACCTGGCGTTGCACGCGCAGAGCCTGTCCACCTTCCAGCGCGCCACCCGCTTTGCGATCAGCGTGCTGGCGGCCGACCAGGAAGCGCTGGCCCGGCGCTTTGCCGATCCGCAGGTGCGCAACCGCTTCGATGGCCTGGCATTGCTGGATGACGACGAGGACGCCCCACCGCGCATCGCCGGTGCGGTCGCCCATCTCACATGTACCCGCCACGCACAGTGGCCGGTGGGCGATCACCTGCTGCTGGCCGGCCGCATCGTCGAAGTGCACGAGAACGGCGGCGCGCCGCTGCTGTTCCATCGCGGCCGCTTCCAGCCAGGCCCGGCCGAGCTGCTGGTGGAGGTGCGCTGATGAACATCGAAGCTCTGGAATGCATGCTCGCCGCCGGCACGGACGGCGCGCTGCTGCGCTTCGGCCTGGGCAAGGGCTGGCTGGATGCCGGCAACCCTGTGCGCGCGGCCACCCATCTGGGCCGTTGCGTGGTGCTTGATCCGCAGTACTCGGCGGCGTGGAAGCTGCTGGGCAAGGCCTGGCTGGCCAGTGGCCAGCCGCAGGCGGCGCGCGAAGCATGGCAACGCGGCCTGAGCGTGGCCGGCAGCAAGGGCGACCAGCAGGCACGCAAGGAAATGCAGGCGTTCCTGCGACGCCTGGACCGCGAGCAGGCGGACCTGGCGAAAGCGGGCTGAGTCGATCAGCCCGCGTTGGCCGATGCCGGTGCGGACATGATGTCCGACATCGGCAGGCGGCGCGGCTTGCTCGGGAACGCGTGACGCAGGATGCGCCAGACCACCTGGCCGAACTGACGCGGCAGCGAGCCGTTGTTGTAGTGCTGGCCGTAACGGCGGCAGATGTCCTTCACTTCCTTGGCGATGGCCGCATAGCGGTTGGCCGGCAGATCCGGGTAGAAATGGTGCTCGATCTGGTGGCTGAGGTTGCCCGACAGCACGTTGATCAGGAAGCCACCGCTGATGTTGGACGAACCGCGCAGCTGGCGCAGGTACCAGTGGCCGCGCGACTCATTGCGCAGGCACTCCTTGGGGAAGGTTTCCGATTCGGCGGTGAAGTGCCCGCAGAAGATGATCACGTAGGTCCAGATGTTGCGCAGGCCGTTGGCGACCAGGTTGCCCAGCATCACGGTAAGGAAGAACGGACCGGCCAGCAGCGGGAAGAACACGTAGTCCTTCAGCACTTGGCGGGCCATCTTGCGCGCCACCGGGCGGGTCTGCAGCCACATCGCACGGCCGCTGATGCGGCCCTTCAGCCAGCGGCCAAGGCGAAGGTCCTGCGCGGCCACACCCCACTGGAACAGCAGCGCGAAGATCGGCGCGATGATCGGCTGCAGCAGGTAGAACGGCTTCCAGCGCTGTTCCGGGAAGATGCGCAGCAGGCCATAACCGATGTCATCGTCCATGCCACGCACGTTGGTGTAGGTGTGGTGGCGGAAATTGTGGGTCTTGCGCCAGTTGTCGGCGGTGGCAACGATGTCCCACTCGTAGGTGTTGCCATTGAGCTTGGGATCACCGGTCCAGTCGAACTGGCCGTGCATCACGTTGTGGCCCAGCTCCATGTTCTCCAGGATCTTCGACAGCGCCAGCAGCAGCGTGCCGGTGATCGCGGCCGGCCACAGCAGCGGCATCCAGAACAGCGGCGAAAAGGCCGCCAGGAACAGCAGGCCACGGCCACCCACGCCGAACCAGCGCACGGCGGCGGCCACGCGGCGGATGTAGCGGGTATCGGAGGCGCCGAGGCTGCCGATCACACGGTCGCGGATCGCGTCGAGTTCCTCACCGAAGGCATGCATCTCGGCAGTACTCAGGGCACGGTCGGTAGCGCGGGTCATGGCAGGCGTCCTCAGAGATCCAAAGTCAGGTCGGTGGTCGGTGCGCTCACGCAGATCCGCACCGGCTGTGCCGATTCGGACTGCAGGTCGCCGGTGCGCAGATGGCGGGTGGCGCCACTGACGCGATCACATGTGCAGGTATTGCAGATGCCCATGCGGCAACCATGCTTGGGCTTGATGCCATGCGCTTCCAGGCTTTCCAGCAGCGAGCGGCCACGCGGCACGCTCAGCTGGCGGCCACTGCGCGCAAGCGTCAGCGACACCTCGCCTTCGCTGCTGGCATCGCGCAGCGGCGCCGGCGGGGTGAAGGCTTCGGCCTGGAACCCAGCCACCTGGTGCGCCAGGCGCGTGCGGGCGGCGGCAACGAACCCATCCGGGCCGCAGGCCAGCACGTGGCGCTGGGCCAACGGGGTGTCATCGCCGGCCACCTGCAGATCATGGGTATCGATTCGTGCCGCAGGCGCCTCACCCTCGCGGGTGGTCAGCAGATGCACGCGCAGGTTCGGCTGGCGCGCGGCCAGCGCCTGCAGTTCATCACGGAACTGCAGATGAGCAGCGGTGCGCTCCCAATAGAACAGGTCCACCGGTGCTGCCAGCGGGCGCTGGCAGGCGTCGCGCAACAGGCTGCGCATCGGCGTGATGCCACTGCCGGCAGCCAGCAGCAACACCGGCGCGGCGGCAGGCATATGGAATTCGCCGAAGGCGGCATCGAGGCGGAACAGTTCGCCCGGCTGCGCATGGTGGACTAGATGCTGGCTGACCCGGCCGCCATCGATCGCCTTGACGGTGATCGCCAGCTCGCGCCGACCCAGTGCGGTGGGGCTGTAGCTGCGCTGCCACAGGCGCCCTTCAATCTCGACGCCGAGGGTGACGTGCTGCCCGGCGCGCATGCCGGCCCAGTGCCGGTTGGTGCGCAGGACCAGGGTCGCCGCGCCCTGGCCTGCCGGCTCACGCCGGACCAGGCGGGCCACCGGCTCACGCAGGGTCCACAGGGGATTGAGCTGGCCCGCCCAGAAATCGAACAGCGACGGCGAGACCCAGCGGTACGGAGAGAACAGGGACGGACGGACGACAGCGCTCATGGGCGCACTATACGGGCGCACACACACCTGTGTATACATGTGTATATTGAACCGGATTGGGTATGATTCAGCCTCGTCCCACCGGAACCCCCATGGCCGCCGCCACCGCCTTGTCGACGCCTGAAGATGCCAACAGCCCGGCCCGCCGTACGGTGAGCCGCGAGGATCTGCTGGCTGCCGCCCTGAAGCTGATCGGGCCGCACCGCAGCCTGTCCACGCTCAGCCTGCGCGAAGTGGCACGTGAGGCCGGCATCGCGCCGAACAGCTTCTACCGGCAGTTCCGCGACATGGACGAACTGGCCGTGGCGCTGATCGATGCAGCCGGCCGCTCGCTGCGCACCATCATCGGCGAAGCCCGCCAGCGCGCCACCTCCACCGCCACCAGCGTGGTGCGGGTCTCGGTGGAGACCTTCATGGAGCAGCTGCGCGCCGACGACAAGCTGCTGCACGTGCTGCTGCGCGAAGGCGCGGTCGGCTCGGACGACTTCAAGCACGCGGTCGAACGCGAGCTGCACTACTTCGAAGAAGAGCTGCAGCACGACCTGGTGCGCCTGGCCGCGCTGGATGGCGCGGTGCTGCACGCACCGGAACTGGTGGCCAAGGCCATCACCCGGCTGGTGTTCGCGATGGGCGCCACCGCCATGGACCTGCCGCCGGAGAAGGATCCTGAACTGGTCGAACAGATTTCCACGATGATCCGCATGATCATCGTCGGCGCCCGTACCCCCGCCGCGTTCCGTCGCGGCTGACGATCGGCCCCGGGGCTCGGATCCCTTTCCGCCGGAAAGGGCTCTGACGCGCTTCCCTGCCCCACAACGGCCTCCAACCTCCGGCCTGCAGGGCCCGGCCCCAGCGGTCTGCTCAGCCGCCCTCGGCCTTGCGCACGAACGCCTCGAACAGCGCCAGCGTCTGCTCGCTCACATGGTGCTCGATGCCCTCGGCATCGCGCCGCGCGGTATCCGCGTCGACTCCCAGCGCCAGCAGGAATCGCTCCACGGTCTGGTGGCGCTGGCGGCTGGCATGGGCCAGCGCTTCGCCTTCCGGGGTCAGGAACACGCCGCGGTACGGCCGCTGCACCACCCAGCCATCGCGGGCCAGGCGCCGCAGCATCTTCGCCACGGTGGGTTGGGCCACGCCCAGGCGGGTGGCGATGTCGACCTGGCGGGCCTCGCCGCCGTCGGCCAGCAGGTCCGAGATCAACTCGACATAGTCCTCCACCAGCTCCATCCGGTGCGCCTCGCGCACTTGCCGGAAGCTCTCGACCTGGCGCTCGGCCTCGATCAAGGGGGTGCTTTTCAGCGATGTCGAATCGTCGGTCTTGCCCACGCCTGCGCCTGTCCTTCCGGTGCAATCCGGTGTTGAACCTGAATTCTGGACCAGTCACACGACAAAGACGATTGTTTCACATTGCTAATGACTATAGCAGTGGCTATATTCGGATCCATGAACACTCTGGCGCCCCGCGACCCTTCGGCCTCCACCCCGGCCAGCCTGGGCGCGCTCAACGCCTCGGTCGCGGTGCCCGAAAAGGGTCACTGGTGGTTCCGCCTGCTGGCCTTCCTTGGCCCGGGCTACATGATCTCGGTCGGCTACATGGACCCGGGCAACTGGGCCACCGACCTCGCCGGTGGTTCGCGCTTCGGCTACCTGCTGCTGTCGGTCATCCTCGTCTCCAACCTGATGGCGGTGATCCTGCAGGCGCTGTCGGCACGGCTGGGTATCGCCACCGGCATGGACCTGGCGCAGGCCTGCCGCGCGAGGTACCCGAAGCCGGTGAACCTGGCGCTGTGGGCGCTGTGCGAGGCAGCGATCATCGCCTGCGACCTGGCCGAGGTGATCGGCACCGCGATCGCGCTGAAGCTGCTGTTCGACCTGCCACTGCTCTGGGGCGCGGTCATCACTGCGCTGGATACGCTGCTGGTTCTGCTGCTGATGAACCGCGGCTTCCGTGCGCTGGAAGCCTTCGTGATCGCGCTGCTGATGGTGATCTTCGCCTGCTTCGTAGTGCAGATCGCGATGGCTGCGCCGTCAGTGATGGCGGTGCTGGGCGGCTTCATTCCGCGCGCGCAGGTGGTGACCGATCCGCACGCGCTGTACATCGCGATCGGCATCATCGGTGCCACGGTGATGCCGCACAATCTCTACCTGCATTCGTCCATCGTGCAGACCCGCGCCTACCCGCGTACCGATGAAGGCCGCCGCAGCGCGCTGCGCTGGGCGGTTACCGACAGCACCCTTGCGCTGACCCTGGCACTGTTCATCAACGCCAGCATCCTGATCCTGGCGGCAGCCGTGTTCCATGCCAATGGCCGATTTGATGTGGAAGACATCGAGCAGGCCCACCAGCTGCTGGCGCCGATGCTGGGGGTGGGCGCGGCGGCGACGTTGTTCGCAGTGGCCCTGCTGGCGTCGGGCCTGAATTCGACAGTGACCGCCACGCTGGCCGGCCAGATCGTGATGGAAGGCTTCCTGCACCTGCGCCTGCCGCCGTGGCTGCGTCGGCTGATCACGCGCGCGCTGGCGATCATTCCGGTGGTGGTGGTGATCCTGCTGTTCGGCGACCAGGGCGCGGTGAAGCTGCTGGTGCTGAGCCAGGTGGTGCTGTCGATGCAGCTGCCGTTCGCGATCATTCCCCTGGTTCGGATCGTGACCGACAAGGTGACGATGGGTGCGCTGGTGGCACCGCGCTGGCTCGGCGCGATCGCCTGGGTGATCGCGCTGGTGATCGTGGTGCTGAACGTGAAGCTGCTGGTGGATACCTTCAGCGGAGCCTGACGCCAAAGCACGGACCCTGCCCCGGTAGATCCACGCCATGCGTGGATGCCCTTGTAGAGTC
>NZ_CVIW01000037.1:0-20564 GCF_001499715.1 Stenotrophomonas thermophila
GACACCCCTCCGCGGTCGCGGAAACAATCCGCCGGGAACGCCCGGCGAATCCTATCAATTCTTCCCGCGCGCCATCGCCTGGAACACGCCATCCCGCCGCACCCACAAATGGAACAGCGCCGCCCCCACATGCATCAATACCGTGGCGAACAACACATACGCCAACAGGCTGTGCGCATTACGCAACGCGGCATACAGCGCCGGGGTATGCGGCACGATCGGCGGCAGGTGCAGGCCGCCCCACAGCACGATCGGGTAGCCACCGGCCGACAGCATCGCCCAGCCGATCAGCGGCATCGCCAGCATCAGCGCGTACAACATCCAGTGCGAGGCCTTTGCTGCCAGCACCTGCCAGGCGGGCAGGTCGGAAGGCAGCGGCGGCGGGCGGTGGCGCAGGCGGTTGTAAAGGCGCAGTAGCACCAGTACGCCGATGGCGATACCCAGTGGGCGGTGCAGATCGATCAGCATCGGCCGCAGATGCAACGAGGCGACCATGGTCACGCCGACGAACAGCATGGCGATGATCATCAGCGCCATGGACCAGTGCAGCACCCGCGCCAGCAGGTTGAAGTGGCCGTTGCCGGTGTTCATCGTGCGGCCTCCTTCGGTTGCTCGACATTGCCGCTGGCGCGCTCGCGTTCGCGACGGTTGAAGGACTGCGAATACACCGCCGAGCGGGCGGCCAGGATCGGATCGTCACTGCCGCGCACGCCGCTGGGCAGGATCAGCGGATCGAAGTTGATCTGACCGCAGACACCCTGTTCCTGCGACTGCATGCGGTCCACGCTGAGTACGCCCGCCACTACCTGGTCACGCGACTCGGGCCATGGCACCGACGGATCATCGATGGCATCGCCGGGCTCGGCGGTGGTCACGACCAGGTTCCAGCGCACCGGGCCGTTGGCCAGGCGCTGCTGCAGTTCCTGGCTGAGGAAATCGACGCTGGCCTGCTTGCGCGTTTCCGCATCCATCTCCACCACCGGCGCCTGCGGCTGCCAGCGCCAGCGCACCGCGCGCTTCTGGCCCTGCGCATTGGTGAACCAGAAGCTGTTGACGCTGTTGAAGGTGGTGTCGGCCCAGCTGCTGGTCCACGGCGCCGTCTTGGCCCACTGCTGGAAGGCCTGCGCACTGGGGTACTTCGCCAGCACCGCAGCCATCTTCTGCGGGTCGGGCTTGCCGGTGGCCGGGTCGGGAATGGAAGCGCGGGTCTGCTCGTAGAACGCCTCGGCGCTGGGCACCGCGAAGAACGGGAAGCTGTTCATCGCCATGCGCCATTCCTGCCCATCATCGCTGACCATCTGCACCGCGAGGCTGCGCACGCGTGCAGTGTTGTCGGCGCCGTACGGGTCGCCGCCGCCGATCGACAGGCGGCCCATCACCGGCACGCGGCGCTGCGAGAACACCCGTGCACTGGACAGGGTGCGGGCCTGCGCACTGGGTTCGAACCAGCCGCTCACGCAGATGCCCTTGCTGTGCGCGCGGCGGAAGCCCGGGTGGGCCGGGCCGGTGGCCTCGATGGTATCGGTGAAGCGCTGCGCGGTGAGGCGGTTTCCAATCCAGCCGGCCAGCCAGGCGAAGGCCAGCGCGACGGCACCCAGAATGAGCGCGATCAGTGCGATCCAGAGCAGCGGCGAATGCCTGCGCGGTGCGCCCGCCGTCTGGCCGGCACGGGTGTAGCGGAAGAGCGACATGGTCGGAGTCCTGCCTTCACGGAGCGTGTGGGTGGTCGACCCACACATCCTCGCAGAACCCTTCCAGGCCCGGTATTCAAATTTTCGTCAAGTTTGCCGGGGACGGCGTGCCGACCAAGGTCGGCACCCACCCGATCAGCTGTAGCGCGCCTTCAGCATCGCCCACGCCGAACGCAGGGCCAGCGCCTCGCCACCGGCCGGACGGCCCGGGCGTTCGCCGTCGTTCCAGGCGTACACGTCCAGATGCGCCCAGCGCTGGCCGTCTTCCAGGAAGCGCTCCAGGTACAGCGCGGCGGTCACCGAGCCGGCCATGCGCGAACCGGCGTTGGCCAGGTCGGCGATGCCGCTGCTCAGGTAGCGCAGGTAAGGGCGCCACAGCGGCATGCGCCAGACCGGGTCGCGGGTCGCGTCACCGGCCTGCAGCCACTGCTGGGCCACCGTGTCATCGTTGCTGAAGAGCGCTGGCAGATCCGGGCCCAGTGCGATGCGCGCGGCACCGGTGAGGGTGGCGAAGTCCAGCACCAGGTCCGGCTTCTGCTCACCGGCGAAGGTCAATGCGTCGCACAGGATCACGCGGCCTTCGGCGTCGGTGTTGTCGATCTCCACGCTCAGGCCCTTGCGGGTGGCGATCACTTCACCCGGGCGGAACGCCTCCGGACCGATCGCGTTTTCCACCGCCGGCACCAGCAGGGTCAAACGTACCGGCAGCCCGCGTGCCATCACCAGGCCGGCCAGGGCCAGCGCATGCGCGGCGCCGCCCATGTCCTTCTTCATGTTGCGCATGCCGTCGGCCGGCTTGATGTCCAGGCCGCCGGTATCGAAGCAGACGCCCTTGCCGACCAGCACCAGCGACGGATCGGTGTCCTTGCCCCAGCGCAGCACCACCAGACGCGGCGCGCGGTGCGATGCGCGGCCCACGGCGTGGATGGCCGGGAAGTTCTGCTTCAGCAGTTCGTCACCGGTGATCGCCTCGACCTGCGCGCCGTGCGCAGCGGCCAAGGCGCGGGCAGCGTCTTCCAGCTGCTGCGGGCCCATATCTTCGGTGGGAGTGTTGACCCAGTCGCGCACGCGCAGGCTGGCGGTGATCAGGTCGGCCACCTCGCCGGTCGGCGCGGCTACCAGTTGCGCCGGTGCGCGGTGGCGCTTGCGGTAGCGGTCGAAGCGGTAGCTGCCCAAGCCCCAGCCCAGCTGCAGCAGCGCCTGTTCGGCGGCCGGCAGTTCGTTGGCCAGCTGCCACACGCTGCCTTCCGGCAGGGCATGCGGGGCATGCGAATAGCTGTAGGCATCGGCGCGATCACCCACACCGATCACCGCTCCGGACAGGCCATCGGCGCCGGGCAGCAACGCCGTGGTGAAGGCACCGGCGGTGAAGCCCTGCGATGCCAGCCAGGCCTGGGTAGCGGCCGGTTGGCCGTCCTTCCAGGCGGCGAACTGCTCGCGGTCCAGCACGTACAGCGGCAGCGCTGCGGCGGTGTCGGCAGTGAAACCAGTGATCTCGCTCATGCGTCAGGTACTCCGGAGTGCGGCGGCGTCGAGGTTGGCATCCAACCAGTCGGCCAGGCCGGTGAGGGTGTCGAACTGCAGGTCCGGCTGCAGCTGCGGATGGGTCCAGGTGGCTGCCTCGCGGTTGATCCAGCACCCGCGCAGGCCGGCGGCAATCGCCCCGGCCACGTCCATGTCGGCATGATCGCCGACGTGCAGTACCTGTGCCGGCGCGACACCCAGTCGGGTGCAGGCAGCGTGGAAGATGCTGGCTTCGGGCTTGGCCGCGCCGTGTTCGCGCGCACCCAGCTGGAAGGCGAAATGATGGGCCAGGCCGACCCGTTCCAGGTCGGCATTGCCGTTGCTCAGCGCCGCCACCGGAACCCGCGCGGCAATCCGTGCCAGTGCATCGATCGCATCGGGATAGCACTCCACCTGGTTGCGTGCGGCGTAGAACACTTCATACGCAGGCTCCAGCAGATCGAGGCTGGCACCGCTGGTGTGCAGTGCTTCGTGCAGGGTCAGCCGGCGCAGCGCACTCAGGTCGTGGTGGAGGTGCGGATGGGCGTGGTACAGCCGCTCGCGCAGTTCGCGCATCGCCTCCACCGAATACATCGCGGCGGTAGCGGGGCTGTGTTCGCACATCCAGGCGTGCAGGACCTGTTCGATGCGGGCGCCGATCGGAGCAAACGGCCACAGCGTGTCGTCAAGGTCGAGGGTGATGGCTTGGACGGGGAAATTCACCCCGCCATTCTACCCCTGCCCGCGCGGGCTTTCATGCGACGTGGCGGGCGGGGGCACTGTGGCTGGGCCGGGTCAGCGCAGGTTGTACGAGCAGGCGATGGTGGTCTGGCCGTCGAACTGCTGCACGTCCAGGTTGTGCCGGCCAACTTCCTTCGTGTAGGTGCCTGCTACCGGGTCGGACATCTTCGCCAGTGCCGCGACCTGTTCCACACTGGCCGAGCTGAAGTACGCGGTGAAACTGTCGATGCCATCCTCGCCGCTGTCGCCGTCATAGGACTGCAGCCGGTTCACGGGCTGGCCCAGCACCATCAAGGGCGTGGTCAGCCGGAACTCGCCGCTGGATTCGCCGTCCTGCGCCCTTGCCGGGGCCGGTGCCAGCATCCGGGCCATGGCGTCGAACTGCATGGGCGTGAGGTGCCGCTTGCAGGTAACCGCCTCAGCAAGCTGGGTGCGCGCCTGATCGGCAGTCGGCGGTGTCGCGGCGAACGCGGGAGCGGCAATGCAGGCCAAGGCAAGGCAACGCGTGGCGAGAGAGTTCATCCGAGCGGATCCATCCGGGTAGGGCGCCATAGTCTGCCACTTCGTCCCTGTTTCTGGTTCCGCCACCTGCGTCCATCCGTTGTTGATGCCCTCACTCCAGCAGGCGTGCCCAGCCCTGCATGCCGTCCAGGCGTGCCAGCACCAGCTTGATGCACACCAGCAGCGGCACCGCCAGCAGCAGCCCGATCATGCCCCAGGCCCAACCGAACACCATCAGCGCCAGGATCAGCACCAGCGGCGACAGCTTCATCCGACGGCCCAGCACGATCGGGGTCACCATCTGCCCTTCCAGTGTGTGCAGGCCCAGGTAGGCGGCTGCGGGCAGCAGGGCCTGCAGCGTGTCGCGGAACTCGACGAAGCCCATCAACAGCATCAGCGCCACGCCGATCAGCGGACCCACATACGGCGCAAAATTCAGCAGCGCGGCCACCGTGCCCCACAGCAGCGCTTCCTGCAGGCCGATACCGAGCAGCATCAGCACGCCGGCGAACACCAGTCCGACCAAGGTGTTGATCACGCTGATGGTCAGCACGTAACGCGAGACCTCGCGTTCGATCGAACGCAGGATGTCCGTAGTGAAGCGCTGCTGCTGGCGGTTGGGGAACAGGGCGATCGCCGCGCGCTGCAGGCTCTGCCCGTAGATCATGAAGAACAGCGTCAGCAGCACCACGGCCAACACCGAGGCAGCCAGCCGCGGTGCACGGGTCAGCATGCGGTAGGGGTCGTCGAGCTGGGTGCGGATCACCTGCACCTTGTGGTTGCTGTCACCGCCGGCCACACGGGCGAAGTTTTCCGCCGCCTGGTTGGCCTGCTGCACCGGCTTGGTCAGGTTCTGCACCTGGCGGGCGACCTTGCGCAGCTGCTGCGGTGCTTCCTGCGCCCATTCCATCGCCGGTCCGATCAGTTGCACGGCCAGCGAACCGGTCACGCCCAGGCCCGCACCGAGGATCAACAGCGCGCCCAGCGCGCGCGGGATCCACAGCTTCTGCAGCAGGCGCAGAATGGGATTGCCGACCAGCGCGAAGAACATCGCAAGCAGCACCGGCAGGATGATGTCCTGCGCCGCCCATAGCGTATAGCCCACGGCCAGGGTCGCCAGCACCACCAGCGACATCGGTCCGCGTGGGCGCGACGGGGGCGGCAGCGGTGCCTCGGATGCGTCGTGGCCGGCCGGTGACGGGGACAGGGAGGACTCGCTCATCGACGCATCAGCCGGAAGGGGGAGCGCATTATCCGCCGGCCGCGACCGGCGCGGCGGATTCCAGGGATCAACGTTCGGACAGCTCGGTGGCCGCCTCGGCCGGGCGCGGTTCGCGCAGGTCCGGTTCCGGCTCCGGCTCCGGCACAGCTCGCGCTGCCGCTGCGGGCCGTGCGTCAGCGGCGGAGGCCGCTGCGTGTGCCTGTTCGCTGGCATCGCCGGCTTCTTCGGCCGCATCGTCGGCGGTGGCCGCCGCCTGCGCCGCCATCGCCGTGGCGAACGCCGCCTGCGCACTGGCGAACAGGTTCGAGACCGAACCCACCATCTGCAGCCAGCGCGCACCGTTGACCTTGCCCGGCATTTCCAGCTTGCCGGCAATGAAGCCACCGGCCAGGCCCACTACCACGATGCGTAGTGGCGACCAGCCCTGGCGCCAGACCTGGCCGAGCGTGGACCAGTGGTCCTGGGTCTCGACCAGACGCACGGTTACCACCTGTTCGCAGCGCTTCACCCGACGCTGCAGCGCACCGAACTTCATGGCTTGCCCTCTGGCAGCTCCACATCGGCATCGGGGTCGTCTTCGCTGGGCTCGTCGAACAGGCCCAGGCGGGACAGCTGGCGCCGGGTGGCGTGCATGCCGGTGTGGTGGAAGAAGTAGGACACCCGCCAGATCGCATAACCGGTGACGGCCAGGCTCAGCAGCGAGGTGATCAGCAGTGCCTGCAGCCAGCTCAGGCCCCAGCTTTGCAGCAGCGCGATAAGGGTGGCGGCCATCAGAAGCCAGGCCGACGCACCAAATACGATCGCCACGCCGGCCCAGGCCAGCGCGCGGCCGAAGGCACTGCGTGCCAGCGCGAAGTCGGCCGAGGCCAACCGGCGCAGCGAACGCAGCGAGTGCTTGGCCGAGTCGGCAGCGGCACGACCGGCCGCGCCGACCTGGCGGATGCTCTCATCCAGCGGCGGGGTAGCCGCCGGATCAGGGGCTTGCGCGTTGTCTTCGCTCACGCCGCGGCTTACTTGTCGCTGCTGCCGCGGGCCAGCTTGGCGATGATCCAGCCGGCAGCGAAGGCAACACCGAATGAGGCCAGCGGACGCTCACGGATCAACTCGGCGGCGCTGTCGATCAGGTCCTTGCCCTTGTCCATCAGCGCATCGACCTGCTCCTTGGCGGCGGCACCACCAAACTCGGCAGCGGCCAGGCCGGACAGTGCGCTGTCGGACAGTTCAGCCTTGACGTTGGCCTTGCCGATGCGCAGTTCGTCGGTCGCGGCACCGGTGGCGCCCTTGATCGCACCGCCGGCGGCGCTGGCGGCCTGCTTCAGGTGGGAACCGGCTTCACCCAGGTGTTCCTTCAGGTTCTCGGTATTGGTGGGGCTCATCGAATCACTCCTGTTGCGATGGGGGAACGGCGTCGGCGGTGCCGACCTGGACTGACAGCAATAGCATTGCCGGGGTATAGGGGGTGTTACGGCAGGGCGATCAGCGCATCACGAGCTGGCCCTGCTGCTGGCCGTTGTTGCGCAGCACGCGCACCACCAGGGTCGGCGGGCGTTGCTGGAAGTTGGCGCGCCAACTGGCCAGGTCGGCGAATTCGCCCACGGTGGCGTCGGTGATGATGTCGCCCTGCTGCAGGCCGTTGCTGGCAGCGCGGCTGCCGCGCTTGACCTCGCTGACCAGCACGCCGCCGACACCGGATTGGCGCAGTGACTCGGGCAGGTCGACGAAGGTCGCACCGGTCAGGCGCGGGTCCAGGCTCTCACCGGTGACCGCGCGCGCCTGTTCCTTCAGTGTCGCCTTGATCTGCAGTGGCTTGCCTTCGCGGCGTACGTCCAGCGTCATCGCGCTGCCGACGGCCGCCAGGCCTTCCACGTTGTGCAGGGCCTCGGCGCTGTCCACGCGCTGGCCGTTGGCCGACACCACCACGTCGCCCGGCTTCAGCCCGGCTGCGGCGGCGGCCGAACCGGCCAGCACGCGGGTGATCAGCGCACCGCGGGTTTCGCCCAGGCCCAGGCCCTGCGCGATCTGCGCGGTCAGGTTCTGGCTTTCCACGCCCAGCGTGCCGCGCACCACCACGCCGTGCTTGACCAGCTGGTCGACCACGCTGCGCGCCAGGTTGGAAGGAATCGCCAGGCCCAGGCCGATGTTGCCGGCCATGCTGCCCTGCGGGTTGAAGCTGGCGGTATTGATGCCGACCAGCTGGCCCTGCAGGTCGACCAGCGCGCCACCGGAGTTGCCCGGATTGATCGACGCATCGGTCTGGATGAAGTTCTGGTAGCCCAGCCCGCGGATGCCGCTGCGGCCCACCGCCGAAACGATACCCGAGGTAACGGTCTGGCTGAAGCCGAACGGGTTGCCGATGGCCACCACGAAGTCGCCTACGCGCAGCTGGTCGCTGTTGCCGAGCTTGATGTCGGTCAGGTTCTGCGCCGGGATGCGGATCAGCGCGATGTCGGTATCGCGGTCCGAGCCGAGGAACTCGGCCTTGACCGTGCGCCCGTCCGCCAGTGTCACCTGTACGTCATCGGCGTTGTCGATGACATGGTGGTTGGTCAGCACCAGCCCCTCCTTGGCGTCGATGATCACGCCCGAGCCCAGCGATTCGTTGATGCGTTCCTGTGGGATGTCCGGGAACAGGCGGCGGAAGAACGGGTCGTTGAAGAAGGGGTTGCGCACGCGCACCACCTGCTTGGTGTTGACACTGACCACCGCCGGCATTGCCTTTTCCAGCATCGGTGCCAGCGACGGTACCGCCTGACCGGCCACCGAAGCCGGCAAGGCCGCCGTGGTCGGCAACACCGCCGGCAGCGGCGCGGCGTCGGCACGGTTGTCCATGTGGGCATTGATGCCGGTGGCAACGAAGCCACCGAAGGCGGCGGCGATTGCGAGCGTGAGCAGGGTAGGAAGCGGTCGCATGGGAGTCGGTTCGCTGGCGTGGGTGGGGGCGGTACGGCCCTACGGTAGAACAAGCTGAATGAGTGTGTCGCGATATGGATAAATGCGCCATGAAAACGCCATGCCCGGAACCCGGACCAGCATCCCTACCGTGGGCCGCAGGCGGCAACGCCGGAGGTTCCTCGCACTGTGCCGACGTCTGCCCAAGCGCGTGGGTATGCGGCCGATGCTTGCGCAGTTCTGCGCATCCCGATGCCGCGATGCGCCATATCGCATGCCTTTCGCTACGTCCGGGCGGATGTGCGCACGCAGCCCCTGCCGCTGCCCGCATCGTGCGGCGCAGCACTGAAAAAAAGGGGTTTCCCGTCAACACATCGTACTCGCGAGGGTACCCGACTACACCATTGCCGTCGCATCAGATGCGATTGCTCGTGCGTGCCCCGTTCCACGATCGTCAATGTCGGTATAGCATCGCCCCGTTTTGATACTTAAGGCCCCCAGGAGGGCAACATGAGCAACGGTAATGGTGTGTCGGTCGTGACCGACGCCGTCGAGAACGTCAAAGAAACCGCCACCAACGTTGGCGAGACCATCGCCCACGCTGCCGAAGACGCAGTGCAGTCGGTCAAGAAGACCGTCAAGCGCGCGACCAAGGCTGCCGGTACCCGCGTTGCCAAGGCCAAGAAGGCCGTGGCCAAGGTCGAGAAGACCGTTGCCAAAAAGGCCGAGAAGGCCGCCAAGTCGGTCGGCAAGACCGTTGCCAACGCCAAGAAGAAGCTGGAAGCGGCCAAGAAGAACGCCAAGGCCGAAGCCGCTGCCCTGAAGAAGGAAGTGGCCAAGAAGAAGGCATCTGCAGGCAAGGCTGTGACCAAGAAGGCCGCCGCTGCCAAGAAGACCACCAAGGCCGCCACCAAGGCTGCCGGCAAGAAGGTCGCTACCGTGAAGAAGGCCGCCACCAAGAAGGCTGCCGTCGCCAAGAAGACCGTTGCCAAGAAGACCGCGGCCGCCAAGAAGGTTGTCGGCAAGAAGGTCGCTACCGCCAAGAAGTCCGTGGCCAAGAAGACCGTCGCCGCCAAGAAGGTTGCTGGCAAGAAGGCCGTGGCTGCGAAGAAGGTTGTCGGCAAGAAGGTTTCCGCCACCAGGAAGGTCGCCACCAGGAAGACCACGGCCGCCAAGAAGGTTGTCGGCAAGAAGGCTGCCGTCGCCAAGAAGGCCGTCGGCAAGAAGACCGCCGCTGCCAAGAAGGCAGTGGGCAAGAAGGTTGCCGCCACCCGCAAGACGGTTGCCAAGAAGGCTGCGCCGCTGAAGAAGGTCGCCGCCAAGAAGGCTCCGGCCAAGAAGGCCGTGCGCAAGGTCGCCAAGCGCAAGTAATCGCGCCGTGACCGAAGGCCCTGCCACCCCCGGGTGGTGGGGCCTTTCGCGTTTCAGGGACACGGTCTGGAGCAAGATGCAGGTTCTTCCTGCTGGAGCCCCGGGCATGCGCGGTATTGACTTCAGTTCCTGGCAGGGCGTGCTGTCCACCTTGGCCGGCCTGGTCCTGATCACCCTGCTGGGCGTGGGCATCCGCCTGCTGGTGATGCAGACCCTGCAGCAGCGCCGCGAGCGCGAGAACCGGCAGATCAACGAACGGCTGCGCACGCTGATGGCGGCCTACAAGACCCTGGGCGGTTCGTTCACCGGCGAACTGGGTGTGGATCCCAGCCATCGCCGTGACCTTCGCCAGCGCGAAGATGCCGAAGGCATCGCCGAGCCCCGCTCGGATCGCGCGCGCCGCATCCGTGATGCCGTGGAAGCGGCGTTGTCGGACATCCTGTTGCTGGGCACCGACGAACAGGTGCGGTTGGCTGCGCGCGCTGCCAATGAACTGGCACAGGGGCGGCCGGTACATACCCACGAACTGGTGGTCTCGCTGCGCGACTTCGTGCGTGAAGCGCTGGACCTGGCGCCGATTCCGGCCGACCTGCAGATACCGCCGCAGGGGCCGACCCGGCCGGGTGGCGCCAGTGGCGGCGGCAAGGGCCGCAACGAGGGCGATGCCAAAGGCGGTCGTGCGGGTGGAGGAGGTGGCGGTGGCGGAATGGGCGCTGGCATGGGGGGTGTCGGCCTCGGCGCCGGCGCCGCACTGGGCGCCGGCCATGCGTCTGCCAGCGATGAAACGGACGCGCGCTGAGCACGTCCGCCCGGTTCAGCGGGCCAGTTCGTAGATCGGCACGAAGCCGCCGCAGATCATCCGCGCACCGTCAAACGGCATCGGATTCTTCGTTGGATCAAACCGCGGGTCTTCCATCATCTTCTTCATGCCGGCGTCGCGGGTCGATTTGTCGGGCCATTCGATCCAGGAAAACACCACCGTCTCGTCCGGCGTGGCTTTCACCGCGCCGAAGAAATCGGTGGTCTTGCCGTGCGGCACGTCATCGCCCCAGCACTCCACCACGCGCAGTGCGCCGTACTCGATGAAGACCGGATCTCCTGTGCGTGCATGGGCGAGGAACTTCTCCTTGTTGGCGGTGGGAACCGCCAGGACGAAACCATCGATGTAGCTCATTGCCAGCCTCCGGATGGACCGTGCCACATGCACGGCCTTCAAGTACACGACGAACCAGCGCGGCGGGGATCGACATCCCGCGTACGCCTGTTCAGCCCGAGCCACCCGGGAGCGGGGCCAGCGCCGTATCCGGTGGCTGCTGGCCGGCCAGGTGGCGCACGAAGTAGTCCCACATGCGGTGCGTATAGGTGGCGTCGTTGCGGAACAGTTCGTGGTCCTGTCGAGCCAGGTACAGCAGGTCGTAGCGACGCTGGGCCTTGTTCAGGGCCGCGGCCAGCTGCAGGGTCAGCGCGGGCGGCGCGTTCTCGTCCAGTTCGCCATAGACCAGCAGCAGATGCCCGCGCAGGTTGCTGGCCAGCGCCGCATTGTCGAGACCGGCAAAGGGCGCCGGCACGCCATCGGCCATGGCTGTAGCTGGCACAACGCCACCGAACAGCCGGTCCATGCCGTGCAGGGCGCCGCCGTACATGCCCTGGAAATTGTGGCTGCCGGCCGAGGCCACGGCCACCCTGTAGAACGCGGGGTAGCGCAGCAGGGCACGCGCCGCGCTGTAGCCGCCGAACGAATGCCCATAGATGCCGACCCGCTGCAGGTCGATGCCCGGGTAGCGTTCGCCCAGCTGGCGCAGCGCGGCCACATGGTCATCCAGCTGCACATCGGCGCCGTGAAGGAAGCTGCTGTCATGGAAGGCCTTGTCGCGGCCACCGGTGCCGCGCGCATCGATGCTGACCACCATGAAGCCGAGTTCGGCAAGGCTGGCGCGGGATACCGGGTTCAAGGCAGACACCGCCTCAGCGTAGGTCACCGGCGCATTGCTGATGAAGGAACCACCGTACATCGCGTCGATCACCGGGAAGCTGCCATCATCGCGATAGTCACGAGGCAGGTAGACGGTGGCGAAGATCGGCGTGCGCCCATCGGCGGCCAGCAGCCGCTCGCGCCGTGGTGGGCGCCAACCGGCAGCAACGATTGCGCTGTCATCGGCCGTTTCCAGCACCATCACTTCACGGCCGTCATCGCTGGCCCGCAGCACGGTGCGTGGTGGCTGGTCGAGACGGGAAACGGTATCCACCAGATGGCCGCCGCCAGGCGACAGCGCCTGCGGCGCGCGTGCCCCGAACAGCGCGCCGGTACCGGCATCGGCCATGTGGTCGTTGCCATCGGCGGCCAGGCGCTGGATCGGACCGCCCTGCAGCGATACCCGGTACAGGCCGCGCACATAGGGGTCGCCACCGTCGACGCCACCGGCGCTGAAGTACGCCCAGCCACCCGCAGCGTCCACACCCAGCAGGTCACGCACCACCCATTTGCCGCGGGTGAGCTGGCGCAGCACTTTGCCGTCGGACAGGCGCACCCGGTACAGATGGCCCCAGCCATCGCGCTGCGAGAACCACACGGCGGTGTCCTGCCCGGGCAGGATGGCCACCGCGGGCCGGTTGTAGGAATACACGTTGAGCTGCAGGCGAGTGTCGCTGGCTTCTTCCAGAACCGTACGCAATGCACCGCTGTTGGCATCGATCTCCACCAGGCGCAGCCTGCGCGGTGTGCCGAAGTGCGCGATCACGGCATACAACCGATCACCGTCCCAACCCAGGATGCCGGCCTCGCTGAGCGTGTTCCAGCCCTCGGGCAGCGCGACGTCATGCTGCCTGCCGCTGGGGATATCGATCACATACAGGCTGTCGCGTACCTGCTGTGCATCGCCCAGCACCCCCAGCTTCACGGTATGCACGCGCGGCCGCGCGCTGTGGGTCGGGCTGCTTTCCAGATAGGGATAGTCCTGCAGCGCGCGTTCGTCGTAGCGGATGCCGGCTGCGTAACGGCCATCGGGTGACCAGCTCACCGCAAACGGTCGTGTCGGCATCCGGCCCTGACGGCGTGGAATGCCGCGCAGGGTGAAGTCCGGCAGTACGCCATAGCCATGCCCAGCTTCACCGCCCTGGGTCAGTAGCTGCGGCGCCGCTCCAGAGCGCTGCAGCCACAGGTTGTGGTCGCGTACCTGCAGCCAGGCATCACCGCCGGGCGACGGCAGTGCATCAGCCGACGGCAACGCCTGTTGTGCGGCCGTGCACTGCAGGCGTGGCCATTGGCAGTTGATCTCCGCCTCGCCGTTGAACTGCAGGCGCAGGCCATCATCCAGTACCTGCACGTTGTT
This sequence comes from Stenotrophomonas thermophila, assembly GCF_001499715.1. Classification (NCBI taxonomy): domain Bacteria; kingdom Pseudomonadati; phylum Pseudomonadota; class Gammaproteobacteria; order Lysobacterales; family Lysobacteraceae; genus Stenotrophomonas; species Stenotrophomonas thermophila. The sequence continues at coordinate 13,248 of NZ_CVIW01000037.1, forward strand.
CAAGCGCAGGCGTGGCCCGCTGGCACCCAGAGGTGCAACTGCGGCGTCCAGCGCATCGGGTTCGAACAGGATCTGGCGCGTAGCCTGGATTGGATCGACCAGTATCGCCTGGCGCCGGCCCTGTGTGTCTTCGCGTTCGTACCAGAAGCGCCCATCGGCCACCCAGTGGGGCAGGACCGATGCATTGCGCAGCGCACCGCGCAGATGACTGTCATGCACGCGTTCGGCGCGCTGGTAGTCAGCCGCCTGCAGCGCGTGCGCGGCATGGATCGGAAACAGGGAAGCGCAGGCCAGGAGGGCGGCGCGAACAGGCATCAGCAGCGGATCGGAAACGTGCAAGGCAACCTCCTGTTGCAGTCGGTGCGGATGACAAATGCACGCGCGCCGCGCGCGTATGCCAGAGACAGCCTGAATCAAGCCAGAAAATTCAGCAATGCGAAGACCGCTGTTTTCAGGGAGCGTTGTGGCGAATAACGGAGAATTTACATTCCCGATGCGATGGCGCTCTGGCGCTGCTGCACACCATAAGAAAGTAAAGGTGTACCCCCATGAAGAATTCGCTGATTGCTCTGGCCCTGGCCGCTGCCCTGCCGTTCACCGCCTCGGCTGCTGAGAACCTGTCGTACAACTATGCCGAAGCCGACTACGCCAAGACCGACATCGATGCGTTCAAGGCCGACGGCTGGGGCGTGAAGGGCTCGTACGGCTTCCTGCCGAACTTCCACGCCTTCGGTGATTACAGCCGCCAGGAAATCGATCACACCAACATCAAGCTGGACCAGTGGAAGATCGGCGCCGGCTACAACGTTGAAATCGCTCCGACCACCGACTTCGTTGCTCGCGTTGCCTACCAGAAGCGCGACCAGAAGCACGGCCTGGACTTCAACGGCTACAGCGCTGAAGCCGGTATCCGCACCGCCTTCGGTGCCCACGCCGAAGTCTACGGCATGGTCGGCTACGAAGATTTCTCGAAGAAGCACGGCATCAATCCGGAAGGCCAGTGGTACGGCCGCCTGGGTGGTCAGGTCAAGCTGAACCAGAACTGGGGCCTGAACGGCGAGCTGAAGATGAACCGCGACGGCGACAAGGAATACACCGTCGGTCCGCGCTTCAGCTGGTAATCGCACACTCGGCGCGCCTGCGCGCTGAAGATGCCTCGACAGGCCCGGCTCACGCCGGGCCTGTTGCGTTGTGGGGACCCGAAACCGCAGCTGAGCATGTTCCGGGGGCACTGCTGCGTTGCAATAAATTGGATTCCGCTGCTCCCGGCGCGGCCCTACGGTGGGCACTTCGCACCGTCGGATCCATGGTGATGCCACCTGCCGTTCCCGCTCTGCCCCTCGATCGGCCCCGCCGCTTGGCAATGCTTGCGCCGCATCCCGTGCTGCGTCTGGGGGTGGAGGTGGTGCTTTGCCAGCACGGTGGCGTACAGGTCTGCGGCAGCTTCACCCGCGAAGCTGATCTGCTCGATCTGCTGCAGCGCCAGCCGGATGGCATCGACCTGCTGCTGATCGACCTGCTGGCGCCCTATGGTCTCGAACAGGGCCTATCCCTGTTGCGGCTGTTGTCGCGGCGCTGGCCGCTGCTGCCGGTGCTGGTGCTGTCTGCGCACTGCAATGCCAGCATGGTGACCATGGCGATGCAGGCCGGCGCGCGCGGCTTTCTGTCAAAGGGAACCACGCCGGCGATGCTGCGGCGCGCGGTGGAGGTACTGGCCCGTGGCGGCCGCTTCGTGCCCCCCGAGCTGCGCACGCAGTTGAACCGATCACGCATGCGGCGCACACCGGCGCCGGTGCTGACGCCCTTGAGCCGACGTGAGCGCGAGGTGCTCCGGCTGGTCCTGCAGGGCTGCACCACCGGGGAGGTGGCGCGGCGCTTCGGGCGCACGGCCAGTACGGTCAGCACGCAGAAGCGGACGGCCTACGAGAAGCTGGGCATCCACAGCGATGGTGAGCTGTTCCGCATCCGGCACCTGCTCGAATGCGGATGAGCGGGCTTACTCGCCCTGGTACTGCTTCTCTTCCACCAGGGCCGAACCGGCCACGCGGTTGATCTCGTTCTTCACCTGCACGCGCTCGCCATTGGTGCCATAGACACCGCGTGCCAGCTGGATGAAGGCATCGTCGAACACCTGGGCCGCTTCCTTGTCGCGCAGCTGGTCCTGGATGTCCCACATGCGCTCGTTGATCGCCTTCAGCTGCTGCTTCAGCGCGGCCAGCGCCGGCTGAGCCTGCAGCTGCTGCTGCAGCAACGGCAGCAGGCCGTCCAGTTCGGTGCGCACGTTGCTCAGCTTGGCGGCATCGTCGATGCGCTCGGCCTTGATCTCGAGAATGGTGATCTTGTCGATCAGCTCGCCGATCGATACCGGGGTCAGGATGGCGTCCACGCGGTTGGTTCCTGGAAACAGGGCGCCATGATACCGCGCCGCTGGCATGTGGCCCCGATCCATGGGATTTACGCCGAATTTGCGCCGCGGGCCCGGGCGTACCCTCGATCCGTTACGGCCACCGCCTCGACACTGCGTTCCCGGCGGCGTGACCGCCTTCGACGAGGAACACAGTGCAGTGAACAGCAAGGGGATGATGGCGGCGGTGGTGGCCGCCCTGGCAGGGCTGCTCGGGATCGGCAGCGCGCAGGCACAGGTACAGGTCAGTGGCAGTGCGGCGTTGACCAGTGACTACGTGTGGCGTGGCAGCTCGCAGAGCGACGGCGACCCGGCGGTGCAGGCGGGTGCGAAGGTTTCGATCCCATCGGGTTGGTACGCCAGCGTGTGGGGCTCCAACGTTTCGTTCAAGCCGGACAATGGCGCGCGCAGCGAGTTCGACCTGGTGGCCGGCTGGTCCGGTGCGCTGGCCCCGGACTGGACACTGGAAGCCAACCTGACCCGCTACATGTACCCGGGCACCGGCCGCGCGCTGGACTGGACCGAACTCAACACCACGGTGAGCTGGAAGCAGCGCGCCTGGTTGCAGGTCGCCCATTCCAACGATGCGTTGGCCGGTGGCCATCGCGGTACCTACGCCCAGCTGGGTGTGCGTGTGCCGCTGCACGAACGCGTCCGCCTGGAAGCGGCGGTGGGCCAGTACTGGCTGGCCACCGCGCAGGGCCCGGACTACCTGCATGGGCAGCTCAGTGCCATTGCCACGCTGGCCCCGGCATGGGAGCTGCGTGCCACCGTGCATGACACCGACAGTGCGGCCAAGCGCCTGTTCCCGGGCAATGCCGGTGGACGATGGGAGCTGGCGCTGCAGGGCAGTTTCTAGTCGGCCACCGAGGCCTGGCGCGCACGCAGCGCGCCGGGCAGCCACAGCAGCAGGGCCAGCACCGCCACCGCAGCACCGGCCACGCAGACGCCGGTCCAGCCGAAGCGCTGGTAGACCTGCGCCGACAGCAGCGAACCCAGCGAACCGCCGATGAAGTAGCCGGTCATGTAACCGGCATTGAGGCGGTTGCGCGCTGCCGGTTGCAGTGCATAGATCAGGTTCTGGTTACTGACGTGCAGCAGCTGCGCGGCCAGGTCCAGCACCACCACGCCGACCAGCAGCGCCAGCAACGAGTGGGCCGACAGCCCCAGTGGCAGCCACGAGAGCAGCAGCAGCGCCAGCGCGATGGCGGTAGCACGCCCGGTCTGGCCACGGTCGGACATGCGGCCGGCCAGGCCGGCCGCCAGCGTGCCGGCCGCGCCGACCAGCCCGAACAGGCCGATGGTGGCGTCGCTGTAGGCATACGGCGGCTGTGCCAGCAGGAACGCCAGTGGCGTCCAGAAGATCGCGAACATGGCGAAGCTGCAGGCGCCCAGCAGCGTGCGCTGGCGCAGCACCGGTTCCTGCACGAACAGCACGCCGATCGAGCGCAGCAATGCGAAGTAGCCAAGGCCGGCGCTGTGGTGGAAGCGCGGCAGGCCGCGCTGCAATGCCAGTGCGGTCAGCACCAGGGTGGCAGCGGCGATCGCGTACACCAGGCGCCAGTCGCCCAGGCTGGAAAGCAGGCCGGCCACGGTACGTGCCAGCAGGATGCCCAGCAGCAGGCCGCTCATCAACGTGCCGACCACGCGACCGCGATGTTCCGGCGCGGCCAGCGTGGCCGCGAACGGCACCAGCACCTGGGCGACCACGGAGAACAGGCCGGTGATCGCGGTGCCCGCCAGCAGCCAGGCCAGCGACGGCGCACAGGCACTGATCACCAGCCCGCCGGCGGACAACAGGCTCATCACCACGATCAGGCGCCGGCGTTCGAACAGGTCTCCCAGCGGCACCAGTAGGATCAGTCCGGCGGCATAGCTCAGCTGCGCGGCGGTGACCACCATGCCGACCTGGCCGAACGGCACACCGAAGGCATCGGCAATGGTATGCAGCAGTGGCTGCGCATAGTAGTTGCTGGCCACGGCCACGCCGGTGGCGACCGACATCAGCAGCACCTGCCAGCGGTGCAGGGGGGGGAGGGACGGACTCACGCGGTATTCCACAAAGCGGGGTGCACAGTGTCCGCCTGCTGCGACCATGATGGAAATGAATCATCATCATCCATGCCATCTGGAAACGAGATAGCTGGATGAATCTCAAGCAGCTCGAATTTGCCGTCGCCCTGGCCGAAGAGGGCAATTTCACCCGTGCCGCCGAACGCTGCCACGTGGTGCAGTCCGCGTTGAGCCACCAGATTGCCTACCTGGAGCAGGAACTGGGCACGCCGCTGTTTGAACGCCTGCCGCGCCAGGTACGGGCGACGGCGGCCGGTGAGGCGCTGCTGGTGCACGCACGCCAGGTGCTGGCCAGCCTGCGCCACCTGCGCGCTGACGTGGCCGCGGTGAGTGGCGAGGTGCGTGGCCTGCTGGCGATCGGGCAGATTTCCTCGCTGACCGGCATCGACGTGGTGGCGATGCTGGCAGCCTTCCAGCAGGCGCACCCGCAGGTGGAGTTCCAGCTGCGGGTGGACAAGAGCGAGGATCTGATCGCGCAGGTGCAGTCGCGTGAATTGGACGTGGCACTGGTGGGGTTGGCGCCCTCGGCCGGCCTGGACGGGGTCTGCCACCAGATGCTGCAGGAAGAAGACCTGGTGGCGGTGCTGGCGCCGTCGCACCGCCTGGCCCGGCGCAAGCGGCTGCCCTTGACCGAACTGCAGGATGAAGCGCTGGTCGACTTCCCGCGCGGCACCGGTGCGCGGCGGCAGACCGACGATGCCTTCGCCGCCGCCGGCCAGCCGCACGCGGTCCGCTTCGAGGTCAACCTGATGGAACTGGTCGAGCGCTTCGTCCGCCATGGGCTGGCGGTCGGCATCGTGCCGGCGTTGATTGCCGAAGGCTTTCAAGGCGTGGTGCGGATTCCGCTGCAGCCGACCCCGACCCGCCGCGTGCACCTGGTCTGGCAGCGGCTGCCGACACCGGCGGCGCGGGCGTTCGTCGAGGCCGTGCTCAGCCGCGCAGGCGCAGGCTCAGGCCCTTGAGGAAGTTGCGCAGCATCTGGTCCAGGCAACGCCGGAAGTTGGCGTGCCCGGGTTGGCGGAACAGTGCGCCCACTTCCGACTTGGAGACATTGAAACCGGCGCTGGCGAAGATCTCCATCAGATCGACGTCGCGCAGCTGGAACGCCACGCGCAGCTTCTTCAGCACCAGGTTGTTGTCGATGCGGGTCTCCACCGCCCGCAGCGGCTGGTTCTCGTCGCGACCGCGCAGGTGCACGATCAGGCCATCGAGGAAGTGCGCCAGCGCGCTGTCGCTCATCGCCTCGAAACCGGCTTCGTCCTCGCGGCGCAACCAGGCCTTCACCTGCTCGGTCTCCACGGCGAAGGCCGGGTCGGCCATCTGGCACAGGGCCACCACGTGGTGGTCGCCCAGGTCCAGGGAGTAGCGCACGCTGCGCAGGACATCATTGTTGATCATGGTCCAATTGTAGCGGCCCCTGGCGTGTCACCGGAGTGTCATCGAACTGCAGCATCGTGGGCACTCGTTCGCTGAGACCCTTGCATGCGCCGGTATCTGTTTTCCGCACTGCTGCTCGTCAGCAGCTTCGCTGCCTTCGCCCAGGCCCGCTTCGTACCCGTCGAGCGGCGCCTCAGTGCATCCCAACTGGCCGAGGTCGGGCTCAGTCCAGCGCAGTTGCAGGCACTGAACCGGGTACTGCGCGAGGCAGAGCGCGCGGCCACCGGGCCGACGGCAGCGGTGACCCCCGCCGCTGCGCCGCTGCCTGCCAATGTGCCGGCACCGGCAGCAATGCATCTGGGCCTGGAAGAAGGACCGGTCAATGCACGCGTGGTCGGAGAGGTCGCAGGCTGGCAGCCCGGCACGCTGTTCACCCTTGATAACGGCCAGCAATGGCAGGTGATGAAGGGGCAGATGAAGCTGCGCAAGGTGCTGCAGTCGCCGCAGATCGCCGTTGTTCCAGGAATTGCCGGGCGCTGGTTCCTGCAGGTCGACGAAGACCTGCCCAAGGCCCGGGTATTCCGCGTGCGCTGAGCCGCGCACGCCTCGGGCGTGGTCAGCCGGCATCGGCAACGCAGGGGCGGGCCGACGGTGCCAGAATGGGCGTCCGGTTTTTCCCCCTGGAGTTGCCTGATGACCCGCACTGTCCTGATTACCGGCGCCACGTCCGGCTTCGGCGCCGCCGCCGTCCACCGCTTCGCCCAGGCCGGGTGGAAGGTGATCGCCACCGGCCGCCGCGGCGAACGTCTGCAGCCGCTGGTCGAGCGCTACGGCAAGGACGTGGTTCACGCCGCCGCCTTCGACATCCGCGATCCGGTGGCGATGGAGGCGGCCCTGCTGGCACTGCCGCCTGCGTTCGGCCAGATCGATCTGCTGGTCAACAACGCGGGCCTGGCACAGGGCACCGCGCCGGCACAGAGCGCCAAGCTGTCGGACTGGACCACGATGATCGACACCAACATCACCGCGCTGGTGACCTTGACCCATCGCCTGCTGCCGCAGCTGGTGGAGCGCAAGGGCGCGATCATCAACATCTCGTCGGTGGCCGGCGTCTACCCGTACCCGGGTGGCAACGCCTACGGTGGCACCAAGGCCTTCGTCAGCCAGTTCTCGCTGGGCCTGCGTTCGGACCTGCACGGCACCGGCGTGCGCGTGACCACGATCGAGCCGGGTATGGCTGAAACCGAGTTCACCGTGGTGCGTACCCATGGCGACCAGGCGGCATCGGACAAGCTCTATACCGGCGCCAACCCGATGACCGCTGAAGACATCGCCGAACAGATCTTCTGGGTGGCCAGCCTGCCGCCGCACCTGAACATCAATCGCCTGGAGCTGATGCCGGTCAGCCAGTCCTTCGCCGGTTTCCAGGTCGCCCGCGAAGGCTGACGGTCGTCTGTAGAGTC
>NZ_CVIW01000038.1:0-19799 GCF_001499715.1 Stenotrophomonas thermophila
TTGGTAGCGGGGGCAGGATTTGAACCTGCGACCTTCGGGTTATGAGCCCGACGAGCTGCCAGACTGCTCCACCCCGCACCGGAAGTGTTTGAACTGCTGCCGCGCTCTTTCGAGGACGGCTACCGCAACGATGTTCTGGCTGAACCGCTGCAGTGACAACTCAGGCTGCGCATATTACACGAATCGCGCAGCTTTGTGTCAATTTTTATGCAAGATGCGCAAATGCCTGCTGGCACCAGACCATGATCGGGTTCCAGGCAAGGCCCAGCGCCAGCAGTGCCAGCGCGTTCACGCCCAGCACCAGGCCCAGCACGCGGTCGTTGCTGCGCGGCATGGCCTCGCCCACCGGCTCATCGAAGTACATGACCTTGATGACGCGCAGGTAGTAGAAGCAGCCCACCACGGCGCACAGCACGCCAAGGATGGTCAGCCACAGCAGGCCGCCGTTGACGGCCGCGCCCAGCACCGCCAGCTTGGTCCAGAACCCCAGGAAAGGCGGGATGCCGGCCAGAGACGCCATGATGCACAGCACCAGGCCGGCCATCCACGGATTGCGGGCGTTGAGCCCCTTGAAGTCCTCGATGTTCTCGGCTTCGAAACCGGCGCGCGACAGGGCGATGATCGCACCGAAGGCAGCGGTCGACATGATGGCGTAGGCCAGTGCGTAGAACAGCGCGGCGGCATAGCCCTGCGCGCCGCCACCGGCGATGCCCATCAGCAGGAAGCCGATGTGCGAGACGGTGGAGAACGCCAGCATTCGCTTGAGGTTGCTCTGCGCGATGGCCATCAGGTTGCCGATGACCAGCGAGACTGCGGCCAGGCCGGCAATGAGCAGCTGCAGCTCGGTCGACAGCGGCCCCACGCCCATTTCCAGCAGGCGGTAGGCCATGCCGAAGGCCGCCAGCTTCGGCGCCGAGCTGATGAACAGCGCGATCGGTGCCGGGGCACCCTGGTAGACGTCCGGCAGCCACATGTGGAACGGCGCGGCGCCCAGCTTGAAGGCGACGCCGGCGATCATGAACACCGCACCGGTGATCAGCAGCACGCGCTCTTCCGAGTGCGGGATGGCATCGCGGATGACGTCCAGGTGCAGGCTGCCGGTGGCGCCGTAGATCAGCGACATGCCGTACAGCAGCAGGCCCGAGGCCAGCGAGCCCAGCACGATGTACTTCATCGCCGCTTCCGAGGCCAGGCCGTTTTCACGGTTGCTGGCGACCAGGGCGTAGGAGCACAGCGCCAGCAGCTCCAGGCCCAGGTAGACCATCAGCAGGCTGCCGGCCGAGACCAGGATCATCATGCCGGCGGTACCGAACAGGATCAGCACCGGGATCTCGCCCTGGAACAGGTTGCGGTCACGCAGGTAGCGCCAGCCGTAGATCAGGGTCAGGCCGCTGAGCAGCACGATCCCGGTCTTCATCACGTCCGCGGCGGTATCGCGCACGAACATGCCATGGAAGACCTCCCCCTGCCCGCCCACGCCGGTGGCCAGCATGAACAGCACCACGGCCAGCGCAGCGAGCGCGAACAGGTGGGTGACGATCTTGTTCCGGTTGCTGACGAACAGGTCGAGGATCATCAGGGCGAAGGCGCTGCCGATCAGCACCAGCTCGGGAGCGAGCGGTGGCAGGTCAGCGGCGGTCAATGGCAGCAGCGGCGAGGTGGTCATCATCAAATCCTGGAATTACAGCAGCTTGCTGGATGCGATCTGCATCGCCAGCTTCGCGATCGAGGGCTCCATCAGGTCGGTCAGCGGCTTGGGGTAGATGCCCAGGGCCAGCACGCCGATGGCGAACACGCCCAGCACCAGCCATTCGCGGCCGTTGATGTCCTTCAGTTCGGCCACATGGCTGTTGGCCACTTCGCCGAAGAAGATGCGCTTGTACAACCACAGGGTGTAGGCGGCGCCGATGATCAGGGTGGTGGCCGCGCCCAGGGCGATCCACGGATTACGCTGGAAGGCCGAGAGGATGACCATGAACTCGCCGACGAAACCGCTGGTACCCGGCAGGCCAGCATTGGCCATGAAGAACAGCATGGCGAAGGTGGCGAACCACGGCATCACGTTGACCACGCCGCCGTAATCGGCGATGCGGCGGCTGTGCATGCGGTCGTACAGCACGCCGACGCAGGAGAACATGGCGCCGGACACGAAGCCGTGCGAGATCATCTGCACCATGGCGCCCTGCAGGCCCAGGCGGGCGGCATCGGCGTTGCCGGCTTCACGCCCCAGCCACAGGGCGATGAAGGTGCCGAGGGTGACAAAGCCCATGTGCGCGATCGACGAGTAGGCGATCAGCTTCTTCATGTCGTCCTGCACCAGGGCGACCAGGCCGACGTAGATCACTGCGATCAGCGACAACGCGATCACCAGCCAGGCCCATTCCTGCGACGCGTCCGGAACGATCGGCAGGTTGAAGCGCAGGAAGCCGTAGCCACCGATCTTCAGGGCGATCGCGGCCAGGATCACCGAACCGGCGGTCGGCGCTTCCACGTGGGCATCCGGCAGCCAGGTGTGGACCGGGAACATCGGCACCTTGACCGCGAAGGCGATCAGGAAGGCGAAGAAGATCCAGGTCTGTTCCTTGGCCGACAGCGGCAGTGCGTACAGGTCGGCCAGCTGGAAGCTGCCGCCCTTCATGTACAGGTAGATCAGCGCCACCAGCATCAGCACCGAGCCGAGGAAGGTGTACAGGAAGAACTTCAGCGCGGCGTAGATGCGGCGCGGGCCGCCCCAGACACCGATGATCAGGAACATCGGAATCAGCATCGCTTCGAAGAACACGTAGAACAGCATCGCGTCCGTCGCAGCAAAGATGCCCACGGTGACGCCTTCCAGGATAAGGAAGGCCGCCACGTACTGGTTCACGCGCTTGTCGATGGCGCTCCACGCGCCGATCAGAGCAAGCACGCTGACCAGGGTGGTCAGCAGGATCAGCGCCACGGCAATGCCGTCCACGCCCAGGTTGTAGCCGATCTTGTACGCCGGGATCCAGGCGTGGGTCTCGACGAACTGCAGACCGTCGACGCCCGCGTTGTAGCCGCTCAGCAGCGAGAGGCTCGCCACGAACGTCAGCACCGCTACGCCCAGCGACGCCCAGCGGGCGGTCTGCGCATCACGGATCGCAAGGATCAGGGCGCCACCGATGATCGGCAGCCAGATGAGGACACTGAGTAGAGGCCAGTTCGACACGTCTTCTTATTCCGTACAGGTCATCAACGCAGGTAATGCATCAGCACGCCCAGCAGGGCAATCAGGCCGATGATCATCGCGAAGGCGTAGTGATAGAGGAAACCGGATTGGGTACGACGCAGCACGCCGGCTGCGACGTCCACAACACGTGCCGAGAGATTGACCACGCCGTCGACGATGTTGCTGTCGATCCAACGCGAGACCTTGCCCAGCTTGACGCTGCCACCGGCAAAGCCATCGATCCACAGCTTGTCGAAGCCGTACTTGTTTTCCAGCACCGAAACCAGCGGAGCGAAGGTCTTGCGGGCCTTGCCCGACAGGTCCGGCTTCCACAGGTAGAACAGTGCGGCCAGCAGGAAGCCCGCAACGGTCAGCACGAACGCCGGCGCCATCATGCCGTGCAGCGCGAACGCGACCGGGCCATGGAACTCCTCGCCCAGGAAGCCGATGGTGTTCTTGGCCGGATCGTAGAAGTCCACGATGCCGGTGAAGAACGTATGCGCCTGTCCCTTGATGGCGTCGTGCGCGTGGTGGCCGGCCCAGTCGGTGCCATACAGCATCGGACCGATGCTGAAGAAGCCGATGGCGATCGAAGGGATGGCCAGCAGGATCAGCGGCAGGGTCACCACCCACGGGGTTTCGTGCGGCTCATGAGGACCGTGGCCATGGCCGTGGTCGTCGTGATGCGCATCGCCGTGGTGGGCGTCGGCGGCATGGTGCTCGTCATGGCCATGGCCATGCGCGTGGTCATCATGCGTGTCGCGGAATCGTTCCTTGCCATGGAAGGTCAGGAACAGCAGGCGGAAGCTGTAGAAGCTGGTGACGATCACGCCGCCCAGTACGGCCCAGTAGCCGTAGGTGGCCACCCAGTTGTTGGACAGGTGCGCGTGCAGCTCGGCCGCCTCGATGATGGTGTCCTTCGAGTAGAAGCCGGAGAAGAACGGCGTACCCACCAGCGCCAGGGTACCGATCCACATGGTGATGAAGGTGATCGGCATGTACTTGCGCAGGCCGCCCATCTTGCGCATGTCCTGCTCGTGGTGCATCGCGATGATGACCGAGCCGGCGCCCAGGAACAGCAGGGCCTTGAAGAAGGCGTGGGTCATCAGGTGGAACACGGCGGCCGAATAGGCCGACACGCCCAGTGCAACCGTCATGTAGCCCAGCTGGGACAGCGTGGAATACGCGACGACGCGCTTGATGTCGTTCTGCACGATGCCGATCAGGCCGGTGAAGAACGCGGTGGTGGCACCGATGAACAGCACGAAGTTCAGCGCGGTCTGCGACAGCTCGAACAGCGGTGACATGCGGGTGACCATGAAGATACCGGCTGTCACCATCGTCGCGGCGTGGATCAGTGCCGAGATCGGGGTCGGGCCTTCCATCGAGTCCGGCAGCCACACATGCAGCGGGACCTGGGCCGACTTGCCCATGGCACCAATGAACAGGCAGATGCAGATGACGGTGGCGATCGACCAGATCACCGGCTCGTTCAGCAGCTGCATGCCCAGGATGGTGCCGTCCCAGATCTGCAGCTGGGCGCGCGGGTCAGCCAGCATGCCGGCCTGCGAGAACACCTGCGAGTAGTCCAGGGTGCCGAACACCCACAGCACGCCGGCGATGCCCAGCAGGAAGCCGAAGTCACCGACGCGGTTGACCAGGAACGCCTTCATGTTGGCGAAGATCGCGGTCGGGCGCTTGAACCAGAAGCCGATCAGCAGGTACGACACCAGGCCCACCGCTTCCCAGCCGAAGAACAGCTGCAGGAAATTGTTGCTCATCACCAGGGTGAGCATCGAGAAGGTGAACAGCGAGATGTAGCTGAAGAACCGCTGGTAGCCCGGGTCGTCCTGCATGTAGCCGATCGTGTAGATGTGGACCAGCAGCGACACGAAGGTCACCACCACCATCATCATCGCGGTCAGCTTGTCGACCATGAAGCCGACGTGCGCCGAATACTGGCCGACTTCAAAGAACGTGTAGATGTTCTGGTTGAACGGCTGCGCGCCGCCCCACATCAACTGGTAGAACGTGTACATCGACAGGCCGCAGGCCACCGCGACGCCGAGGATGGTGATGGTCTGCGCGCCGAAGCGCTTGACCTGGCGACCGAACAGGCCGGCGATGATGCTGCCGAACAGCGGTGCGAGCACCACTGCGATCAACAGACTCTTGGAGAGAGTGATTTCCATCTGTGGATCAGCCCTTCAACGAATCGACTTCGCCGACATTGATCGTGCGGCGGGTACGGAACAGGGTCACCAGGATCGCCAGGCCGATGGCGGCTTCCGCGGCGGCGACGGTCAGGATGAAGAACACGAACAGCTGGCCGGACGGATCGCCCAGCTGGCGCGAGAAGCCGACGAAGTTGATGTTCACCGACAGCAGCATCAGTTCGATCGACATCAGCAGGACGATGACGTTCTTCCGGTTGAGGAAGATGCCGGCCAGGCTGATGGCGAACAGCACCGCGCCAAGCGCAAGGATGTGGCCAAGGGTAATCACGGCTGGGTCTCCTCGCCGGTGGCCGGCTTGCTGTTGCTGTGCACGACCGGGGCCTCGGCACCCATCTTGACCATGCGCAGACGCTGGCCGGCCTTGACCATGGTCTGCTCACCCGGGTTCTGGCTCTTGACGCCGGTGCGGCGACGCAGGGTCAGCATCACGGCAGCAACCACGGCCACGGTCAGGATGACGGCGGCGAACTCGAACGGAAGCAGGTACTCGGTGAACAACGTGCGCGCCAGCCAGGTGATGTTGGACGTGTCGGCGGCGACCGCAGCGGCGTTGTCGGCCGGGAACGGCGTGGCCGAACGCGCCTTGACGCCGATCAGGATCAGCATCTGCACCAGCATCGCGACGGCGACGATGAGGCCGACCGGCAGGTAGCGCACCCAGCCCTCACGCAGCTTGGTGGGGTCGATGTCCAGCATCATCACCACGAACAGGAACAGCACCATCACCGCGCCGACGTAGACCAGCACCAGCGCCACACCGAGGAACTCGGCGCCCACCAGCAGCCACACGCAGGCAATGGAGAAGAAGGTCAGCACCAGGCAGAGCACGGCGTGAACCGGGTTGCGCACGCTGATCACCGCACCGGCCGAAACCGTTGCCGCGATGGCGAACACCCAGAAAGCGATATTTACCCAATCCATCTCTCGACCTCAGCGGTAAGCGGCATCGGCGGCACGACGCTCGGCGATCTCGGATTCGAGACGGTCGCCCAGGGCCAGCAGCTGCGGCTTGGTAACGATGTTTTCGCCACGATTCTCGAAGTGGTACTCGAGGATGTGGGTTTCGACGATCGAGTCCACCGGGCAGCTTTCCTCGCAGAAGCCGCAGAAGATGCACTTGAACAGGTCGATGTCGTAGCGCGTGGTGCGGCGGGTGCCGTCCTCGCGCTTGGCCGAGTCGATGGTGATGGCCAGCGCCGGGCACACCGCTTCGCACAGCTTGCAGGCAATGCAGCGCTCTTCGCCGTTGGGGTAACGGCGCAGCGCGTGCAGGCCACGGAAGCGCGGCGACTGCGGGAACTTCTCCATCGGGTACATCATCGTGTACTTCGGCTTGAAGCTGTACTTCAGCGTCAGCCAGAGGCCCGCCAGCAGTTCGAGCAGCAGCAGGCTCTTGAAGTAATGGGTAATCCTGTTCATCACTTTAGACGCCCTTTTGAATCACGCCGAAGAACACCATGACGGCGGTAACCGCGATCCACAGAATGGCCAGCGGGATGAAGACCTTCCAGCCCAGGCGCATGATCTGGTCGTAGCGGAAGCGCGGGAAGCTGGCACGGAACCAGATGTAGGCACTGGCGAAGAAGAACACCTTGACGAACAGCCACGGCGCGCCGCCCTTCCAGACCCAGTCGACCAGCGGCGAGACATCGCCGAAGTTGACCCAGCCCTGGACCGGGCTCAGCCAGCCGCCGAGGAAGAAGATCGAGATCAGGAAGCTGATCAGGATCATGTTCGCGTATTCGGCCAGGAAGAACAGGGCGAACGCGCCGCCGGAGTACTCGACCATGTGGCCGGCGACGATTTCCGATTCGCCTTCCACCACGTCGAACGGCGCGCGGTTGGTTTCAGCCACGCCCGACACCCAGTAGATGACGAACAGCGGGAACAAAGGCAGCAGGAACCAGTCGAAGAAGCCGGAACTGCCGGCCTGCGCCATCACGATGTTGCTCAGGTTCAGGCTGCCCGAGGCGATCATCACGCCGACCAGGGCAAAGCCCATGGCGATTTCGTAGCTGATCATCTGTGCCGAGGCGCGCATCGCACCCAGGAACGCGTACTTCGAGTTGGACGCCCAGCCGGCCAGGATGATGCCGTAGATGCCCAGCGAGGTCATCGCCAGCAGGTACAGCAGGCCGGCGTTGGCGTTGGACAGGACGATCTGCGAATCGAAGGGGACCACCGACCAGGCCGCAAAGGCCGGGGCCAGGGTGATCAGCGGGGCCAGCAGGTAGATCGCCTTGTTGGCGCTGCTCGGCTGGACCACTTCCTTGAACAGCAGCTTGAAGACGTCGGCGAAGGCCTGGAAGATGCCCATGCCCACATACATCGGGCCGTGGCGGACGTGCATCCAGCCGATCAGCTTGCGTTCCCAGACCACGTAGAAGGCCACCGAGATGATCACCGGAACGGCGATCACCAGGATCTTCAGGATGATCCAGATCAGCGCGCCGATGTCACCGAGGCCCAGCAGCCACTGGTGCAGCGGGTCGACCGCGTTCAACAGCAATTCGTTCATGCAGCCACCACCGATACGCGAGCGGCACCCAGCGGCGCGGTCGCGCCGTGGCCCGATTCAATCCAGACCGAACCCGCTGCGACGCGGGCGTCGACCACCACCGGCAGGGTGGCCTTGCCGGCATCGGTGCCGACCTTGGCCATCTGCCCTTCCTGCAGCTGCAGGCGAGCGGCATCTTCAGCGTTCAGCACGATGCGCGGGGCGTTGTTGAGCGGATGCGACTGCAGCGCCGGCGCGCGACGGACCACCGCATCGGTGCGATAGATCGCGGCGGTCGAAGCCACTTCCAGGCCTTCACCGGCAACCGCCGGCTGTGCCGAAGCGGCAATACTGACCGACACAGGGGCCAGGCTGGCACGCAGTCCGGCCAGGTCGGTGAAGTCGAAACCGGGCAGCGCCATGTCGCCGCCCAGGGCGCGCAGCACGCGCCAGCCTTCACGGGCCTCGCCCGGCAGCTTGCCGCCGGCACGGGCCGACTGCTCGCGACCATCAAGGTTGGTCAGGGTGGCGTCGATTTCCGGCAGCGCACCGATCGGCAGGATCACATCGGCGACGTCGCGGGTCGAGGCACAGGCGAACTGGCTGAAGGCCACCACCTGGGCGCCGACCAGCGCCTTGCGCGCGGCAGGGGCATCGGCGAAGTCCAGGCCCGGCTCCAGGCCGTACACCACGTAGGCCTGGCGCGGCTGCGCCAGCATCGCGGCGACGTCCTTGCCGGCCGGCAGCACGCCGGCGCGGGTCAGGCCAACGGCGTTGGCGCCCTGCGGGATGCGGCACAGCTTGGCACCGGTGGCGGCGGCGAACTCACGCGCGGCAGCGCGGATCGCGGCAGCCTGCGGGTGGTTTTCGGCGATGCCACCGACGATCAGCACGGTGTTGTTGCCGCCCTGCACTGCCGAACGCAGCTCGGCGTTGGCCAGCGCGTCGACGAACTTCGACGGCGCAACGATCTGCTTGCCGGCGATGCTGAAGGCGAAGTCGAAGTCCACCGGGTTGACGACGTGGATCTTCGCGCCGTTGGTGGTCTGCGCCTTGCGCAGGCGGGCGTGCAGCAGCGGCAGTTCGTGGCGGATGTTGCTGCCCAGAACGACGATGCGGTCGGCGCCTTCGATCTCGGCCAGCGGCAGGCCGAACACTTCGGCCGTTGCGGCGTCGGAGAAATCGCGGTTGTTGATGCGGTGGTCGATGTTGCTCGAGCCCAGGCCCGTGGCCAGGCGGGCCAGCAGCGCACCCTCCTCGTTCGAGGTCGACGGATGCACCAGCACGCCCAGGTTGTCGCCCTGGTTTGCCTTGAGGATCTCGGCGGCTGCGGCCAGGCCTTCGGCCCAGCTCACTTCCTTCCACTCGCCATTGACCTTGCGCAGCGGCTTGACCGCACGGTCTTCGCTGTACAGGCCCTGGTGCGAGTAGCGGTCACGGTCGGACAGCCAGCACTCGTTCACCGCTTCGTTGTCGCGCGGCACGGTGCGCAGCACTTCGCCGCGACGCACGTGCAGGAACAGGTTCGACCCCATCGCATCGTGGTAGCCCAGCGATTCGCGCGCGGTCAGTTCCCACGGGCGGGCGCGGAACTGGAACACCTTGTTGGTCAGCGCGCCGACCGGGCAGACGTCGACGACGTTGCCGGACAGCTCGGTGGTCAGCGGCTTGCCGTCGAAGGTACCGATCTGCAGGTTCTCACCGCGGTACATGCCACCCAGTTCGTAGGTACCGGCAACGTCGGCGGTGAAGCGGACGCAGCGGGTGCACTGGATGCAACGGGTCATCTCGGTGGCCACCAGCGGCCCCATGTCCTCGTCCGGCACCACGCGCTTGCGCTCGTTGAAACGGCTGACCGAACGGCCATAGCCCAGCGATACGTCCTGCAGCTCGCACTCGCCGCCCTGATCGCAGATCGGGCAGTCCAGCGGATGGTTGATGAGCAGGAACTCCATCACCGAGCGCTGGAACTTCAGTGCCTTCTCACTGCGGGTGGCGACCTTCATGCCGTCCATCACCGGGGTAGCGCAGGCCGGCGCCGGCTTCGGCGACTTCTCCACGTCCACCAGGCACATGCGGCAGTTGGCGGCGATCGGCAGCTTCTCGTGGTAGCAGAAGCGCGGAATCGGAATGCCGGCCTTGTCGGCCGCCTGGATGATCATCGAACCCTTGGGCACGACCAGCGACTTGCCATCGATCTCGATGGTCACGTGGTCTGGTGGCACGTTCGGGTTTACGGGTTGCGCGCTCATGCGGCGGCTGCCTCCACCTTCTTGCCGTCAACCATCGAATGACCGTTGACGATGTAGTACTCGAATTCGTCCCAGAACTGGCGCAGGAAGCCCTGGATGGGCCATGCAGCCGCTTCACCGAACGCACAGATGGTGTGGCCTTCGATCTGGCCGGCCACCGCCTTCAGCTGGTGCAGGTCTTCCATCGTGGCCTTGCCGGCGACGATGCGCTCCAGCACGCGGTGCATCCAGCCGGTACCTTCACGGCACGGCGTGCACTGGCCGCACGATTCCTTGTGGAAGAACTGGCTGATGCGGCAGGCGAACTTGACGCAGCAGACGCTGTCGTCGAGCACCACGATGGCCCCCGAACCCAGGCCGGAGCCCAGCGCACGGATGGTGTCGTAGTCCATCGGCAGGCCCTTCAGCTCGGCTGCGGTCAGCACCGGCATCGACACGCCGCCCGGAATCGCGCCCTTGAGCTTGCGGCCCGGACGCAGGCCACCGGCCATTTCCAGCAGGTCGTCGAAGGTGGTGCCCAGCGGTACTTCAAAGTTGCCGCCGTTCTGCACGCAGCCGGACACCGAGAAGCACTTCGGGCCGCCGTTGGCGGTCAGGCTCAGGCCCTTGAACCACTCCGGGCCGTTGCGGATGATCGCCGGCACCGAACCGTAGGTTTCGGTGTTGTTGATCGTCGACGGCTTGCCGTAGAGGCCGAAGTTTGCCGGGAACGGCGGCTTGTAGCGCGGCTGGCCCTTCTTGCCTTCCAGCGATTCCATCAGCGCGGTTTCTTCACCGCAGATGTAGGCGCCGGCGCCCAGCGCACCGTAGATGTCGATGTCCACGCCGCTGCCGAGGATGTTCTTGCCCAGCCAGCCGTTCGCATAGGCGTCGGCCAGGGCCTGCTCGAAGTGCTCGAACGGCTCGTGGTGGAACTCACCGCGCAGGTAGTTGTAGCCCACGGTCGAACCGGTGGCGTAGCAGGCGATCGCCATGCCCTCCACCACCGAGTGCGGGTTGTAGCGCAGGATGTCGCGGTCCTTGCAGGTGCCCGGCTCGGATTCGTCCGAGTTGCAGAGGATGTACTTCTGCATGTTGCCCTTGGGCATGAAGGACCACTTCAGGCCGGTCGGGAAGCCTGCGCCACCGCGGCCGCGCAGGCCCGAGGCCTTGACCATCTCGATGACCTGCTCCGGCGGGATCTTCTCTTCGAGGATCTTGCGCAGGGCGGCGTAACCACCGGTCTTCAGGTAGCTTTCGTACGACCACGGGGTGTCGTAATGCAGAGTGGTGTAGACCACCTGGTGCGGCAGCGGCGCGGGGCCGACCGGACCCTTGGATTCGTGGTGATGTGCCATGCCCTTACTCCAGCCCGTCCAGCAGCTCGTCGACCTTTTCCAGGGTCAGACGCTCATGGTAGTGACCGTTGATGACCATCATCGGTGCGCCGCCGCAGCCGGCCAGGCACTCTTCCTCGCGCTTGAGGTAGACGCGGCCGTCCGGGGTCGATTCACCGTGCTTGATGCCCAGCTTCTTCTCGCAGTGGCGCACGATGTCTTCGGCGCCATTGAGCCAGCAGCTGATGTTGGTGCAGATGGCCACGTTGTTGCGGCCCACCTTCTCGGTCTCGAACATCGAGTAGAAGCTGGCGACCTCGTAGGCCCAGACCGGCGGCAGGTCCAGGTACTTGGCCACGGCGGCGATCAGCTCGTCGGTCAGCCAGCCCTGGTTCTGCTCCTGGGCCGCATGCAGGCCCTGCAGCACGGCAGAGCGCTTGCGGTCCGGCGGGAACTTGGACAGCCAGTGATCGATGTGAGCGCGGGTCTTGTCGCTCAGCACCACCATCGGGTCGACGTCGCGCGCCGCCTCGAAATTACCTGTCGCCTTCATCGGCCGACCTCAGCGAAATGCATAACGTGAAATTCCAGAAACTGCGGCGCCGGCTTGCGCCGGCTGCCTGCAGCGGGCGTTGGCGTAGCGGACGGCATTACCGGTCAACCTCGCCGAACACCAGGTCGTAGGTACCGATCATCGCCACCACGTCGGCCAGCATGTGGCCGCGCACGACCGAATCGATCGAGGACAGGTGGGCGAAGCCCGGCGCGCGCAGGTGCACGCGGAACGGCTTGTTGGCGCCATCGGAGACCAGGTAGCAGCCGAACTCGCCCTTCGGGGCCTCCACCGCCGAGTAGGTCTCGCCGGCAGGTACGCAGTAGCCTTCGCTGAACAGCTTGAAGTGGTGGATCAGCGCTTCCATGTCGTCCTTCATGTCCTCGCGCCTGGGCGGAGCGACCTTGAAGTTCTTCACCATCACCGGGCCCGGGTTGGCCTTCAGCCACGCCACGCACTGCTTGATGATGCGGTTGGATTCGCGCATTTCGGCAACGCGGACCAGGTAGCGGTCGTAGCAGTCACCTTCCTTGCCCAGCGGGATGTCGAAATCGACGGCATCGTACTTGGCGTACGGACGCTTCTTGCGCAGGTCCCAGGCAATGCCCGAGCCGCGCAGCATCACGCCGGTCATGCCCCACTGATGGGCCAGCTCGGGAGTGACCACGCCGATGCCGACGGTACGCTGCTTCCAGATACGGTTGTCGGTCAGCAGGGTTTCGTATTCGTCGATGCGCTTGGGGAACTCGACGGTGAAGTTCTCCAGGAAGTCCAGCAGCGAGCCTTCGCGCGAAGCATTGAGCTGCTTCAGCGCCTTGCCCTTGTGCCAGCGCGATTCCTTGTACTTCGGCATGTGGTCCGGCAGGTCGCGGTAGACACCGCCCGGACGGTAGTACGCCGCGTGCATGCGCGCGCCGGAAACCGCTTCGTAGCAGTCCATCAGCTCTTCGCGTTCGCGGAAGGCGTACAGCATCACCGCCATCGCGCCCAGGTCGAGCGCGTTGGAGCCCAGCCACATCAGGTGGTTGAGGATGCGGGTGATTTCATCGTACATGGTGCGGATGTACTGGGCACGCTCCGGCGCCTCGATGCCCATCAGGGTCTCGATCGCGCGCACGTAGGCGTGCTCGTTGCACATCATCGACACGTAATCCAGGCGATCCATGTAGCCGATCGACTGGTTGAACGGCTTGGACTCGGCCAGCTTTTCGGTACCACGGTGCAGCAGACCCACGTGCGGGTCGGCGCGCATGATGGTTTCACCGTCCATTTCCAGGATCAGGCGCAGCACACCGTGAGCGGCCGGATGCTGCGGGCCGAAGTTCATGGTGTAGTTGCGGATTTCCTGCCGGCTTTCGGCGGCGTTGCTGGCGAACGCTTCGCCAGCCTGGTGTACGTGGCTCACTTCACTGCCTCCTGCGCGCGCTCACCTTCTGCGGTCTGCAGACGGGCGTCGTCGCGGATCACGCGCGGCACGCCGACACGCGGCTCCACCGAGGTGACCGGTTCGTAGATCACGCGCTTCTTTTCTTCGTCGTAGCGGACTTCGACATTGCCGATCAGCGGAAAATCCTTGCGGAACGGATGGCCGACGAAACCGTAGTCGGTCAGGATCCGGCGCAGGTCCGGGTGGCCTTCGAAGATCACGCCGTACAGATCGAACGCTTCGCGCTCGAACCAGTTCAGGCCCGGCCAGATGCCGGTCAGCGAGGACACCACCGGCAGCGCTTCGTCAGGGGCGAAGCAGCGCAGGTGCATCATCAGGTTGTGCTGGTACGAACGCAGCTGGGCGACCACGGCGAAGCGCTGGGTCGGCATGTGCTGCGGGCGGGCACCGTCGGCACCGTTTTCCTCGGTGGGGAACTCGCCCCACGCGAAGCGGCCCTGGGCCTTGCCTTCGACGCCACGGCTGAAGCCCTGCGAGGACACATCGGCGGTGTCCCACTCGTCGGAGCCGTAGCCGAGGTAGTCGACGCCGCACAGATCCACGGCCTGCTCGAAACCAAACTCGTCACGCAGCGCCAGGGCGGTGGCGTGCCACTCGGCGGCAGGCACTTCCAGCGTCACTTCGCCGCGGGGTTCGACCACGATGACCTTCGCACCAGCGAAACGTGCGGACAGTCGGTCGATGAAGGATGCTTGCTCTGCCATGGGGGCTTGGCGCGCTCTTGTCAGGTGAAGGGGTCAGCGGGCGATGGTCTGTGTACGCCAGATCTTCTTCTGCAGCTGCAGGATCCCGTACACCAGCGCCTCGGCGGTCGGCGGGCAGCCCGGGACGTAGACGTCCACCGGCACCACGCGATCACAGCCGCGCACCACAGAATAGGAGTAGTGGTAGTAGCCGCCACCGTTGGCGCAGCTACCCATCGAGATGACCCACTTCGGGTCCGGCATCTGGTCGTAGACCTTGCGCAGCGCCGGGGCCATCTTGTTGACCAGGGTGCCGGCCACGATCATCACGTCGGACTGACGCGGCGACGGGCGGAACACCACGCCGTAGCGGTCGAGGTCCAGGCGCGCGGCGCCGGCGTGCATCATCTCGACGGCGCAGCAGGCCAGGCCGAAGGTCATCGGCCACATCGAGCCGGTGCGCGCCCAGTTCAGCAGTGCATCGACGCTGGTAGTGACGAAGCCCTTCTCCAGCAGCGGGTTGTCGCCTTCCGGCCGCAGGATGTCATCAACCCGGCCTTCCGGCGTGGGGTTGTTCATGAGGCCATCGAGAGTCTGAATCACTCCCATTCCAGCGCTCCCTTCTTCCAGACGTAAATGAAACCGAGGAACAGCATGCCGACGAACAGGCCCATGGTGATGAGCGAGCGGGCGCCCAGTTCCATGAAGACCTGGGTCCACGGCACGATGAAGATGATTTCCAGGTCGAAGACGATGAACTGGATCGCGATCAGGTAGTAGCGCACATCGAACTTCATGCGCGCGTCTTCGAAGGCCTCGAAGCCGCACTCGTACGGCGAGAGCTTTTCCAGATCGGGGCGGCGGGGACCGAGGAATCGACCAACCAGCATCAGCGTAACGCCGATACCGGTGGCAACGATCAGAAACAGCAGAGACGGCAAATATTCGGCCAGCACAGCGATTCTCTCTTGCCTCTGCCGCCGCGCCTGCAGGCGCTTTGGCATGGGGGAGTGGACGGGAATCTGCCTGGCGCCTTGCGCGCCAGACGAACCCGCTTTACTTACAAATGGTGCCCAAGAGGGGACTCGAACCCCTACGACTTGCGTCGCTACCACCTCAAGGTAGTGCGTCTACCAATTCCGCCACCTGGGCAAACGATCACATCAGACTATCTTCCCGATGCGCCGCGTATTGTAACCGGCTTCAGTGTTTCTGGGAGCCTTCCGAAGGCTTTTCTTCACCAGAAACCGAAGATTCCGCCTGAGCCGGCACATTCGCCGCCGGAACCGGGGCGGCCGGGACCGCATCGGCCTTCGGAACGGCCGGCAGTTCGCCCGCCGGAGCCGCCGGCGCGCTGGCCGCCGGGGCGGACATCAGGCCCAGATCCTGGTCGGCCGCCGGGCGGCTGCCGTGACCGGCATACCAGGCCATGAAGAGACTGATGCCGAAGAACACCACGGCCAGCCACTTGGTCGACTTGGACAGGAAGTTCGAGGCGCCGCGCGCACCGAACACCGTGCCCGAGGCACCAGCACCAAAGCCCGAACCTGCCGCCGCACCCGAGCCACGCTGCATCAGGATCAGCGCGATCATGGCCACAGCGACCAGCACGTAGACGACATTGAGGATCAACATCAGCATTGGAAACCGCCCTCGGACAATACTTCTAGGATTAGTTCGCGGCCGCCGCCCGTGCGATGGCCAGGAAGTCCGCGGCCACCAGGGAGGCGCCGCCGACCAGCCCACCATCGACATCCGGCTGCGCGAACAGTTCCCCGGCATTGTCGGGCTTCACGCTACCGCCGTAAACAATGGGCAGTGAATCAGCGATTCTAGCATCGATGCGCGCGACTTCGCCACGGATGAACGCGTGCACCTGCTGTGCCTGTTCCTTGCTGGCGGTACGGCCGGTACCGATGGCCCAGACCGGCTCGTAGGCGACCACAGCATTGGCGAAACCTGCCGCGCCGACCAGCTCCAGCACCGGCGCCAGCTGGCTGGCGATGACCGCTTCGGTCTGCCCGGCCTCGCGCTGTTCCAGGGTCTCGCCCACGCACAGCACCGGCACCAGGCCGGCGTGCTGGGCGGCGGCGAACTTGCGCGCGACCAGCTCGCTGCTCTCATGGTGGTACTGGCGGCGCTCGGAATGGCCGACCAGGCCATAGCGGGCCCCAACCTCGACCAGCATGGCCGCGCAGACCTCGCCGGTGTAGGCGCCCTTCTCGTTGCTGCTCACGTCCTGCGCGCCGAAGGCCAGGCCGGTCTCGCCGAAGTCCTCGACCAGCTCCCCCAGGTAGGGCAGCGGCGGCAGGATCACCACGTCCACCCCCTCCAGCGGCAGCCCGGCAGCCACCTGCCCCAGCAGTTCATTGGCGAATTGACGGCTGCCATGCAGCTTCCAGTTTCCGGCGACGATCTTGCGGCGCATGAGCGGGTGGCTCCTGTATGAAGTCAGCCGGTCATGATACCCGCTGCGGCAAAAATCCGTTTCCTTGTAAGCGGTTACATGGATTTTCAGCCAACGGCGCAGCCCCTCGTGGCGGGGGTTTGGTTGGGTTGGTCGCGGAAAGCCCAGTTGGATTGGCGGGCTTGGCCGGGCGGGTGGGGATGGTGGGGGACGCCGTAAACCCCCAGGCCGCCCCAGCCGCTAGCGGCTGTGCGTTCGGGCGCTTGCGAAGCAGTGCTTCGCAAGCAAAGCGCCCTCACCCATGGGGGCTTGGCCGCGGCATCCATGCCGCGGACACCCCCGTCATCCCCACCCGCCCGGCCTTTGACACATTCCGGCGGTTCCGCCCGCCACGGAAAGAAAAAAGAAGAGCAAGAGCAAAGGCAAAAGCTGCATTCCGGGTTGATGCTGGCTGGACCAACCCCTACCCCACTTCGATCCGACAGATTTCATCCACGCAAGGCGTGGATCTACCGCGTCGACCAAGGTCGACACCCACCGGGAATCGCGATTTACCCACCGTCACCGGGAAACTGTCGAAGGCGGGGAGGTGTCGGATGGCGGGGTGTCCGCGGCATGGATGCCGCGGCCAAGCCCCCAGGGATGGGTCCACGGCGTCCCCGCCATCCGACACCTCCCCACGGAACACCCCAGAGCCGCTTTGGCTTTGGCTTTGGCCTCTGCGGGTGCAGGGTGCAACCCTGCAAAGAAAAAGGCCGCCTTTCGGCGGCCTCACTTCTCTTTACTTCAGCTTGATCTCGCGCAGGCGCTCCTCGAGGAAGCCGTGGGCGGTGATCGGCTCCGGGTACCGGCTCGGGTTCTCCGGGGTGATGCACGAGGGCAGCACGTCGATCAGGAAGTCCGGGTTCGGGTGCAGGAAGAACGGCACCGAGTAGCGCGGCTGGCGCGCCAGCTCGCCCGGGGGATTGACCACGCGGTGGATGGTCGACGGATACACGTGGTTGGTCAGGCGCTGCAGCATGTCGCCGATATTGACCACAATGGTGTCCGCGTCTGACGTGAACGGCACCCACTCGCCATCATGCGACTGCACTTCCAGGCCTGCGGCACTGGCACCGACCAGCAGGGTGATGAAGTTGATGTCGCCATGGGCACCAGCACGCACGTTCGGGATGTCGTCGGTGGTGATCGGCGGGTAGTGGATCGGGCGCAGGATCGAGTTGCCGAAGTTGGTCTTGTCGGCGAAGAAGTCTGCCGGCAGGCCGATATGCAGGGCCAGCGCCGACAGGACGCGCGACCCCAGGTTGTCCAGTGCCTGGTACAGGCCATAGCCGCGCTCACGGAAGCCCTCGACCTCGGTCGGCCACAGGTTCGGCGCCATCACATCGCGGTACTTGGAGTCGTCGGCGATCTCGCGGCCGATGTGCCAGAACTCCTTCAGGTCGAAGTGCTTGGAGCCCTTGGCGGTCTCCACCCCGAACGGGGTGTAGCCGCGGGCGCCGCCGCTGCCGGCCACGTGGTACTTGCGCTTGACCTCTTCGGGCAGGGCGAAGAAGGCCTTGAAGGCATCGTAGGCCGCATCGATGTCGGCCTGCGGAATGCCGTGGTTGCGGATGCCCGCGAATCCCCATTGGCGGTAGGCCGCGCCCAGCTCGGCCACGAAGGCCTCGCGGTCGCTGTCGAAACGGGTGATGTCGAGGGTGGGGATCTGGCTCACAGCGGTTCCTGGCTTGTCATTGGGTCTGGGGGGCCAGCGCATTCATGGCCCACCTGAACATTGTGACAGATCGCCCGGAGGACGCCACCCGATACGAAGAAACAAACAGATACAATGCGCGACCCGCGCGCGGCCCCACGATTCCGTCACCCCGGGGATCCCGCCGCCTGCATCACCCGCCGCCCCAGTCCCTCATGCGCCCTGCTGCTCCCTCTGCCGACACCGCCCTGCCCTCCGGCCCCGCACTCCACTGGCGCCGCCTGGCCTGGTGGTCGCTGTTCGTGGCCGGCAACGCGCTGCTGGCCATGGCGATCACGCTCGGCAACGTACCGCTGGCAGACAACCCGGGGGGCAGCGTGGGCCTGGCCTATCTGGCCGTTGCCCTGCCCGGTCACCTGCTGGCATTCGGCGCCCTCGCCGGCCTGCTGCCGCTGCTGATGGGCCTTTGGCCGCGCAGCGCACGCCCCCTGAGCCTCAGCGCCGTGCTGCTGCAGGGCCTGTGGCTGTGCCTGTTGCTGGTTGATGCAAAGGTTTTCACTCTGTATCGGTTTCACCTCAATGCCATGGTGGTGAACATGGTGTTCGGCGGTGCGCTGCAGGACCAGGTCGCGTTGTCGTGGAAGACCTGGCTGCAGGCCGGACTGCTGGTGGCCGCCATCTTCACGGCTGAAGGACTGTTGGCCTGGGCATGCTGGAAGCTGCTGCCCGCCCGGCCGCGCCGCCGCCGGGTCCTGCAGGGGTGGGCCATCGTTGCGCTGCTGATGGCCGGCGGCCAGGTCGCCACGGCCTATTACGATGCCCGCGGCGACCGTGCCGTCATCGCGCAGTGGAACTACCTGCCCTGGGCACAGCCGATCACCGCCAAGAGCTTCATGCGCAGGCTCGGGGTCATGAGCGAACAGCAGGCGGGCCTGCCCGACCCGCGCCATGCGCAGCTGCTGTATCCGCTCCAGCCCCTGCGTTGCCAGAACCCACACCGCCCCAACGTGCTGATGGTGGTGCTGGAATCGCTGCGCCAGGACGTGCTGACGCCGCAGCTGATGCCCAACACGTCGGCGCTGGCGCAGGACGCGCGCGTGTTCGATCGCCATTTCAGCACCGGCAATGCCACCCGCTACGGCCTGTTCGGCCTGCTCTACGGCCTGCCCGGCGGCTACTGGCAGAGCATGCTGGACGAACAGCGCGGCTCGCAGCTGTTCCAGGTGCTGGGCCAGCAGGGCTACGACCTGCACCTGTACGGCAGCGCGCCGTTGTACAGCCCGGAATTCGATCGCACGGCATTTGCCGATGTGCGCGACCGGCTGCACCAGGGCCCTTCCGCCCTGACCCCCGACAAGCGCGACGCAGCCATCGTCGCCGCGCTGCGGAATGACATCCGCAGCAGCCAGGCGGCGCAGCACCCATGGTTCGGCTTCGTGTTCCTCGACTCCACCCACGCCGGCTACCCCCTGCCCGCCAGCTACCCACCGGTAGCCACGCCGATGGCCAAGGAAATCGATT
>NZ_CVIW01000039.1:0-19410 GCF_001499715.1 Stenotrophomonas thermophila
TCCGGTGATCGACGCCACCTCGGCCGCGCTGGCCGGCATGGCCGCGCTAGCTGCTGCCGTCGTTGGCGCGCCGATGACCATGGCCATGCTGGTGCTGGAAGGCACGCACGATTTCCTGCTGACCAGCGTGGTGATGAGCGCGGTACTGGTGTCCAGCACGCTGGTGCGGCAGTGGTTCGGCTACTCGTTCTCGACCTGGCGCATGCACCTGCGCGGCGAGACCATCAAGAGCGCCCGCGACGTGGGCTGGGTGCAGAACCTCAACGCCGGCCGGCTGATGCGCAAGGGCGTGGCCACTACTCCGGCCGATCTGGATGCCGCCGCGTTCCGCCAGCGCTTCCCGCTGGGCTCGGGCAGCCGGGTGATCCTGATCGACAGCGAGGGCCACTACGCCGGCATCGTGCAGATTGCACGGGTCTACGGCGATGGCGTGAAACCGGAGACCATGATCGGCGAGCTGGCCGAGAACCGTGACGTTTCACTGTCACCGGCCGCGGACGTGGTCAGCGTGATGCAGCGTTTCGACCAGACCCAGGCCGACGAACTGGCGGTGGTCGGCGCCGACGGCCAGGTCCTGGGCGTGGTCTCTGAAGCCTTCGTCCGCAAGCGCTACGCCGAGGAACTGGACAAGCGCCAGCGCGAACTGATGGGCGAGCGCGTCGAGGACACCGACTGACCCCGCAAAAAGGGGACGGAGGGGATTAAGTCGTTTCTGGCACGCTGAATAACCACGCGTGGCGTGGACCGCTGGAAATCCACGCATGGCGTGGATCTACTGTCACCTCAACCGGGTAGACTCCGGCCATGCGCTTCATTGAGACCTTCCAGGCCGGTCCCTTCGCCGACACCGTGGTCAGCCTGCTGGCCGCCTTCGTGCTGGGCACGCTGATCGGCGCCGAGCGCCAGTACCGGCAACGCACGGCCGGCCTGCGCACGAATGTGCTGGTGGCAGTTGGCGCCGCTGCCTTCGTCGACCTGGGCATGCGCATCGCCGGCAGCGCCGAGGCGGTGCGGGTGATCTCCTACGTGGTCTCCGGGGTCGGCTTCCTCGGCGCCGGCGTGATCATGAAGGAAGGCATGAACGTGCGCGGTCTGAACACCGCCGCCACCCTGTGGTGCTCGGCGGCGGTCGGCAGCTGCACCGGCGCGGACATGCTGGCCGAGGGCGTGCTGCTGACCGTGCTGATCATCGCCGGCAACACGCTGCTGCGGCCGCTGGTGAATGCGATCAACCGCATCCCGATCAACGAGGCGGCGACCGAAGCCACCTACGAAGTGCGCCTGAGCGTGGATGCCGAAGCAGTTCCGCGTGTACGCGAGCGACTGGTCGATGCGCTGGAAGCAGCGCAGTACCCGGTCGGTGATGTGCAGGTAGTCGAGCATGCCGATGCACCAACCGATGTGATCGCGGTGCTGGTCAGTACTGCCGTGAGTGCCGATGAGCTGGACGTGGTGCTGGCGCGGATGGAGCACGTGCCGGGCGTGCTGCATGCCACGTGGGAAGTCAGCACCCGCGATTGATTGATCCACGCGGGGCGTGGAGGCTCTTCTCTCATCCCCTCATCCGCTGCTGCGCACGCAGCAGTTTCTGGAACGAGCCGCACTTCCGGGCATCCTCTGCCTGCGGGCAGGCCGCCGCACGTTGCAGGTGCCGGCGTACCCGTTGCAGCTGGATGATCTGCCGCTGCAGCACATCAGCCTGCGCCAGCAGGGCCTCACGATCCAGCGTAAGGCATCCGCGCTGCGGCGGCAGCGATGCGCCGATCTGCTGCAGCGACAGCCCGGCCGCCTGGGCCAGGCCGATCAGTGCCAGCCGTTCCAGCACATGCTCGTCGTACTGCCGGCGCAGGCCGCGACGGCCCAGTGCCTGCAGCAGCCCAAGTTGTTCGTAGTAGCGCAGGGTCGAGGCCGGCACGCCGCTGCGCTTGACCACCTCGCCAATATCCAGTTCGCGCACGGGCTTGACCTCAAGTGACCTTCAAGCGCCAACCTATGGGCAACTACCCACCGAGGCAAGGCCATGGCCAGCACACCCCCCCTTGATCAGAACGCCCTGTGGAACGGCCCTGGCGGCCAGGTCTGGGTTGCGCAGCAGGCCATTCTCGATGGCCTGTTCCAGCCGATGGCCGACCTGCTCGTGGCCGAACTTCCGGAAACCGTCACGCAACTGCTCGACATCGGCTGCGGTACCGGGGCCAGCCTGCTGGCATCAGCCGCCGCACGCCCGTCGGCGCACTGCACCGGCCTGGACATCTCCGCGCCGATGCTGGCGCTGGCCCGTCAACGCGCCGAGGCGGGAGGGCTGGACGCAGACTTCATCGTCGCCGACGCACAGCAGCATCCGTTGCCCACCGCGCACTTCGACTGGATCCAATCTCGGTTGGGCGTGATGTTCTTCGAAGATACCGAGGCCGCCTTCGTCAACCTGCGCCGCGCGGCGCGACCGGGTGCCGGCCTGCGTTTCCTCGCCTGGCGCGGCGCCGGGGAAAATCCGTTCATGACCACCGCCGAGCGCGCCATCGGCGATGCCCTGGATCTTTCGCCCCGCGTACCGGGCGCACCGGGCCAGTTCGCCTTTGCCGACGGCGAGCGCGTGCAGCATCTGCTGCAGGCCGCCGGCTGGAATGACGTGGAAGTTGTTGCGGTAGACCTGCCCTGCTCGCTCGCCCGCGAGGACCTGCCGACCTATGTCGGCCAAGTGGGTCCGTTGGGCCTGGCGTTGCGCACGATGCCGAAGGAACGCGCCGATTCTCTGCTGGCCCGAGCACTGGCCGCATTCGCACCGTTCGTCGAGAACGACCGCGTACGCGTGGATGCCGCCTGCTGGCTGGTCCGCGGCCACGCGTAGAAAAACGGGACGGAGGGGATTAAGTCGCACATGCCCGTGTCGTGCCGGAAACGACTTAATCCCCTCCGTCCCCTTTTGTCGTCTACAGCGCCTCGCCGGCGTCGGCCAGACGAGATTCGATCAACGCATACCACTGCTGCAGCACGTCGATCAGCATGTCCAGCTCCGCATCGGTACGCTGCGCGCGGCCGCTTCGCAGGCAGGCCTGGGCCTCCTGCAGCTGGGCAAGGAACCCGGCCACGGTATCGGCCTGCAGGATCAGGCCTGGCAGGCGCCGCCCGGGAATGCGTACCACGGCATGGTTGCCGAGCTGGCCGTACACGCTGAGTGTGGTTTCCGTCTTCATGGAAAGAGGCAGGAATTGAGCGTTCATCGCGTGCACCGTTAGAAAACCTGAGCCGCAGGCAGGCGTGGACGACGGGGGAGACGTTGCCACGCCTGCCGGCGGTCAGGGGGGACTCGGGACCGGGGCCTGGCCCCGGCGAGGGAATTTCAGCGCGGCTGTGCCACTCCGGCGATCTGCACGCGCCGGTTCGGCGCCAGGCAGGCGATCAGCTCGCGCCGATTGCGCTGCTCGCACTGCACGATCGGCTCGGCTGCGCCCCGCCCTTCGGCGCTGATGCTGGCCGCAGGCACCCCGCCCTGCACCAGCGCGCTGCGTACGGCCTCGGCACGTCGCTGCGACAGGGTCTGGTTGTAGCTGGCACTGCCGATACGGTCGGTGTACCCGGTCACCCGGATCGACTGCACCTGCGCAGCCTCGCGCACCTGCGCCAGGATGCCCTGCACCGCCTGCTGGCCTTCGGCGCTGAGTACCGCGCTGTCGAATCCGAACAGCGCGTCGGCCGACAGCCGCAGGGGTTGCTCCGGCAGCGGTGCCGGTGCAGGCGGCGCCGGTGGCCGTGGCGGTTCGATCACCGCCGCGCACGATTCCGGCTTCCAGTAGCCCCCCTGGGCGATGCCCTTGCTGTCGAAGCGCACCTGGAACTGGCAGGTGAAATACTCCGCGCCCTGCGCGGTGCGGAAGTTGAACAGGTAGTTCCACTCGCGCACGCCCCACATGCCTTCATTGAAATGCGGCGTGCCCAGCAGCGTGTACAACTGCCGCTTGCTCATGCCCGGCGCGAAGCGGCGCAGGTCGGCGACGTCCGGATAGATGCCTTCCTTCAACGAGGCCCTGGAGGCCTCCGGGAACTGCACGGCGGTGGCTTCGGCAGGACCGTCGGTGGCCGGCGCATGGCTGCGGCAAGCGGCCAGCAGGCCCATCCCCAGGATCAGGCCCAGCGTAGCGGCATGTTGGCCGGCGCGGGCGATACGATGCTGTTTCATGTCATTCCCCCTGTAGACGTTTCCGCGGTACCGGGCCGCGCGTGCGGCCCGGCGGCGGAGATATCACCACTGGATGCCGGCACCGACGGCCACGCCGGCCTCGCCACGGCTGTTGGTCGAACCGCTGAACTTGTAGATCCAGCGGCCGCCTTCGGAGACACCGGAGATGCCCAGCGCCACGCCCGATTCGCCGTTGTAGCTGCCAGCCGCGATCGAGGCCATGCTGCGGCCCGCCTCGCTGGGCTGCGGCAGCGCTGCGGTGGCCATCGCCGAGGCGATACCGGCCGAAGCACGGTTGTCGGTCTTGCGCAGGTCGCGCTCGAAGCCACCCATGCGCTCGTCGGTGTAGGCCTTGGACCAGTCCAGGGTCTGCGCCATCCCCGACTTCAGCTGATCCACGTTGACCGCGTCGGTACCGGCGGTACCAGCGGCAACGTTGCGCACCGTGGTCGGGCCGCTGCCGGTGGATCCCAGCGTGACGCTGTTGTAATTGGTCGCACCGTTCACCGTGGTGTCGTAGCGGAGCGTACCCTGCTGCGAGGCCTGCAGCTGGCGCACGTTGACCGCGTCGGTGGCCTGCGAGCCGTCAGCCACGTTGACCACCTGGCGTTCGGCGCCGCTCGCACCCACCGAGACCGTGTTGGCCCGGTTCGCCACCGAACCCGCACCCAATGCCACCGAGTTGTCGGCCTGCGCCTGTGAACCATTGCCGAGCGCGGTCGAGTTGGCACCGGCGGCAGTGGAGCCTGCACCACCGGCGGCCGAGTTGGCACCGCTGGCGGACGGGTCGGCCAGGTTGTTGGTGTTGTTGGCGCGGAAGCTGCCCGCCACGTTGGTGATGTTCTGGATCTTCTGGTCGGTGTACTTCTTCGACTCGTCGATGGCGTAATTCACGCCGTTCTTCAGCTGGCCGACATTGGTCGCGTCGTAGGTGTCCGAGCCGTCGGCAACGTGGGTGATCTTGCGCTCGCTGCCGCTGCTGCCGACCGAGACCTCACCGGCCGAGTTGCTGGCACCGGTCTGGCCGTAGGCGCCGGTATAGCCGCTCTGTGCGCCAACGCTGGCCACCGAACCGGCACCCAGTGCCACGCTGTTGCCGGCGCTGCTGCTGGCACCGTTGCCGACCGCCACGCTGTTGGCACCGGCTGCACTGGCCTGCGGGCCGACCGCCACCGCTTCCGCACCGGCCGCGGTGGCTGCGGCCGCCGTCGAGTTCACCGCCAGGTAGGCACTGCCACCGCCACCGTTGGTGATGCGCTGGTTGAGGACCTTCAGCGAGCCATCGACGGCAGTGAAGGCGGCGGTGACGTTGTTGTAATCGCCGCTGGTGAAGGTGCCATCGGTGGCGATGCTGGAGATGCTGAACGTCGGCGCGGTCCACGCGTTGGTGGTGCCGTTGTAGGCAGTGGTGCCGCCGAAGTAGTTGGCGATGGTGCTGTGGGTGCTGAACAGCTGGTCGCCGGTGATGGCGTCGCTGCTGCCGGCCAGGATGCTGCCGGCGGCGACATTGGTGATCTTCACCGCGCCGGTGCCGGTGCCCGTCAGCGTCACGCTGTTGAGCACGTTGCCACTGCCGTCGACATCGTACTTCACGGCCAGCTTGTCGATCTCGCTGGTCTGGTCGGCAACGTTGGCCAGCGAGTTGCTGACCGCGTCGAAGGCGGTACCGACGTCGTTGTAGTTGCCCTTGGTGATCGTGCCGTTGGCGGCAACGTTATTGATCGAATAGGTCGGCGCGGTCAGTACGCCGCTGGCGTTGACCGCCGCGCCACCTCCGAGGTGGGTGGCAACGGCCTGGTTGGCCGCAAACAGCTGGGCACCGTTGATGGCCTCGCTGCTGGTGGCACTGACCTGGCCCGGGCCCAGGTTGCGCAGCGTGGTGGCGGTGCCGCTCTGGCCCAGCGTGGCACTGGCGTAGTTGACGCTGCCGTCGCCGTTGAGGTCATAGCGCAGGGCGCCCTGCTCCGAGGCCTGCAGCTGGCCCACGTTGACCGCATCGGTGGCCGCGGTACCGGCCGCCACGTTGGTGACCTGACGCTCTGCGCCAGCGGCACCGATGGAAACCGTGTTGGCACGATCGGCAAGGCTTCCCGCCCCCACTGCGATGCTGTTGGCTGCCGTCGCCCGCGCATTGGTGCCGACCGCGATCGAATCGGCGCCGCTGGCCACGGCCTCGGTACCGGTCGAGTTCACCCGCAGGTACTTGGTACCGCCGTTGCGGATATCGGTGATCTGCGTGTTGAGGTTGACCAGCGAACCATCCACCGCCGCGAAGGCATCGGTGGCGTTGGTGTACAGGCCCTGGGCGATGGCGCCGGTGGTGGAGATCGTGCTGATCTCGAACAGCGGCGCAGTGAAGGCACCGCTGGCCGGATCGAACGCAGCGCGGCCACCGAAGAAGCTGGCGATGGCGGCGTTGGTCGCAGCCAGTTGGCCACCGTTGACTGCTTCCAGGCTGCCCGCGGTGACCGCGCCGCCGGCCAGGTTGCCGATGGTGGTGGTGCCGGTGCCTGCTCCGAGCGTGACCCGGCGATAGTTCGGGTTGCCCGAGCCATCCAGGTCATAGGTGACCGCTGCGGAGGCCACATCGTCGATCAGACTGATGGCGCCCTTCAACTGGGCCACATTGACCGCATCGGTGTTGACGCTGCCGGCAGCCACGTTGGTGATCTGGCGCTCGCCGCCACCGGCGGTGCCCACCGATACTTCGCCGGCCGAGACCTGCGGTGCAGTGAGGCCATAAGCGCTGTAGCTGGCCTGCGCGCCGCGCAGTGCAGCCGAACGGTAGCCCAGTGCGACCGAGTTCGCCTGGTTGGAGGTGGCTTCAGCACCCAGCAGGGTCTGGCCGTTGGCGGTACCGACGGCACTGTCACCGACGATCACCGAATGGCCCATGCGCGCAGCGTAGTCTGCGGTCGGGACGCCGGTCGGGTTGGTGGGATCGTTCACACCATCGCCCGGGAAGGCAACGTTGGCATCGACCCTGGGCAGTTCGTGCCGTGCATTGGCGCCGATCACCACTTCCTTCGAACCGTTGGCGAAGGCGCCGTCACCCATCAGCACCTGGTAGTCCTGTGCCGCGTTGACGGCCCAGCAGGAGATGTCGGCCAGCGCGATGTCCAGGCACTTCGCCGCCCATTCCGGCGAATCCGTTGGCAGCAGCAGCCCGAGCAGGCCACCCGGATTGCCGTTGTTGATGTTGTAGATGTAACTGTCCGAGGTAACGCCGCCAATAAGCGTCAGGTGCGAGCTGCCGCCGGTGACGGCGCCGCCGAGGCCATTGAGGGTGCTACCAACCGGCGACAGGTTGACCACCGGCAGGCCCAGCACATTGACCGTCGAGTAGGTCTGCATCACGTTGGCGTTGCTGAGCTTGAGGTTGCCGTTGCTCAGGTAGCCGTCGCCGCCGAACAGGCTGCTGGTGGTCGGCCCGATGAGCTGGCCGACATTGCCGACCAGGCCACCGGTGCCGATGATCAGGCCCGCGTTCGGGTCGGCCGGCGCCGGCGCCTTTGGGCTGGTGGGCGGTATGGCCGAGGGTTGGGTCAGGCCGAGCCCGCCAAGCGTGCCGCCGACCAGCCCGCCTACGGCACTGCCGAGATTGCCGATGGTGCCGTTGAGGTTGCCGTTGAGCAGGTTGCCTACGGCGCTGCCGACATTGCCCAGCGTATCGCCCAGCAGGCCACCCAGGCCGCCGAGGCTGCCACCTGTAGCGCCGTTGAGTACACCGCCGACGGTGCTGCCCACTGCACCCGCTGTACTGTTGAGCGTGCCGCCCACGGCACCGCCCACGGCACCGACGGTGCCAACTGCATCGTTGAGCGCGCCACCGACGGTGCTGCCGACCGAACCGACCGTGCCGTTGAGTGCACCACCCACGGTGCCGCCAACTGCACCAACCGTGCCAACAGCCCCGTTGAGCGCGCCGCCGACGGTGCTGCCGACCGAATCGACCGTGCCGTTGAGCGCACCACCCACGGTGCCGCCAACTGCGCCAACCGTACCAACAGCGCCGTTCAGTGCACCACCCACCGCGCTACCGACAGTTCCAACGGTGCCTTCGAGCGTGCTGCCCAGTGCTTCGCCCACCGTTCCAACCGTGCCGTGCAAGGCGCCGCCGACCGCACCAACCGTGTTGCCTACGGTGCCATCAAGCACGCCACCTATGGCGCCGCCTGCCGCGCCGACAACACCGCCCACCAGGCCATCGACGCCCAGCGCGCTGTTCTGCGCCGCCACGGTCGCTTGGCCGGCCAGCTTCAGATTGCGGTCGGCCACGACTTCGTGGCCACCCGGCGCCTGCACGCGCACGTTGCCGGCAACACCGGTATCGAAGGCCGCGGTGATCGCACGATCATGAGTCTCGCCCGGCAGCTCCTCCTTGGCCGGCAGCGTGACCGCCGCCGTCGCCTTGACCTGCCCCTGGCCGTCGATCTGGTGGCCCGCCAGCTTCAGCTGCGAATCCACCTTGCCGTCAACGGACGCCTTGAGGCCGGACCGCGAGCCAGCCGGTGCGCCAGCAACAGCGGCGGCCGCCTTGGCACCGGTATCGATCGAGGCCACCTGCGCACCGGCGATGCCAACGCCGGCCTTCGCCTGGGCATCCGCAGCCACACCGAGCGGCGCGTGCGCGGACGGCACAACGTTGGCCGCCAGCGAGGCATCAATCTTCGCCACACTGGACGCTGCGTGTCCCAACCCGGCATTGGCGCGGACATCGGCGGCCAGCGCAGGAACCGCGACCTGCTTCGGCGCAGCGCTCGCCGCCAGCTTCACCTGCACGGTGGCCGGCAGCACGTCGCGTACGATCGGCAGCGCGTTCGTACTCAGCTGCAGGCCGACACGCGCATCAGCGCTGATTGCCGGACTGCTCTGCGCCTGGCGCGAGGCTGCGGCCAGCGCCACTTCCGCGTCGACCTTGACCGGCATCGGCTGCGCGTACTTGGCTGCGAGCGCCTGCAGGTCGCGCAGCGACTGATTGGATTCGGTTGCGCCCGCATGCCCGCTGGCCAGCGCACACAACAGGGCAAGGGCCAGGGCAGTCGGCATCAGCAGAGCACTGCGCGGATCGCGGGCGGCGCTGCCGCCGCTGTCGCCGGTGGCCAGTTCCGAGGCCACAACCAGAGCATTGAGCTGGCGGTTCCATACACGCCGGTAGATGCGGTTCATGAGCATTTCCCCCGTAGGCGAACAACTGGAATGTCAGTGGACTTGCCGTTAGGCAGGTGACTGACATTTCAGCGTTTGCAACGGCGGTGGCGCACCTCAATCCGGCACGGCAATCGCGCATTCCGGCAAATCCACGGCCGGAATCGGCAGCCGTCTATGCAGAAGCGGCAGCATGATCGGCAAACGGATGCGCAATTCCGGCATAAATGCCGTGGAAACCCTTGCGGGACCTTGGCTCAGGCCGGCTGGCCGATCTGCGCGGGCGCGCGCATCAGGGTATCGCGCGGCAGTTCGCCGAATACCTTGCGATAATTGTCAGCGAAGCGCGAGAGGTCCCAAAGCCCGCAGCTGAGCGCGATGGCCTTCACCGAGCGGCGGCTGGAATCGGCCATCGACAGGCTGCGGCAGGCGGCACACAGGCGCAGCATGGAGAGGTACCGGTTCGGCGAAGTGCCGAACAGGTCCTCGAATGCATAACGCAGGCCGCGCTCGCTGACGCCAGCGGCATCGCAGATTTCATTCATGTAGATGTTGCGGCGCAGGTTGAGCCGCATGAAATTCTCGGCACGCTGAGCAATCAGATAATGTGTGCGCCGCGCACGGCTGCAGCCCGGGCGGTCGGCGGTACCCGCGCCCAGCAGTGCCTGCACATGCTCATGCAGCAGCCGCTCGGCTTCTTCCGGCTGCAGGCCGGAACCCTGCCCCAGCTGCAGGTGCAGCTGCTGATAATGGCGCGCCAACGGCGCTGCTTCGTTGGCCAGGCTGAACAACGAAAGTGCCTGCCCAGCCGGTGGCGTGCTGCGCAGGCTCAGTTCGGTCAGCTTGCGCTGTACGCGCGCCGCCGGCACCAGCATCAGCGTCATGTGCGTGCCCGGGCTCAGGGTGAACTCGCTGATGCCCTCCGGCATCACGGTCAACGCCATACCCGCCGCAAGCGGTACACCATGGCACCAGCTCAGCGTCTCATCGGTGGCGTGCAGATAGCCGAGCATCGCCCAGTCCGGCGGCAGCATGAAGCGGCCACGGCAATGGAATCCACAGCTGATGCTGCAGAACAACGCCTCCTCGTGCACGCGTGAAGCGAAGGCTGCCCGCGGCCCATTGCCATCGAGCAGAAGCAGTTCAACATCACATACACGAAGCACGCCGCTCAGCGTCGCCAGGTCGATCGACCGCAGGCCGCTGTCGTCGCTGTCTCCTACCCCACCATCGACCATGACAGTGTCGTCCCCCGATTATCCGTCGTGCGATACGGCCCCCACTGCCTGACAGGGCGCGCACCTCTCATGGAATCTCTTCCATCGCCGGGATGCGCGCCAGCAAAGTGCGCACCCCAAAAGAAACGCGAGTACTTGAATACGAGTATGCCCGATAATTCAGCGGGGTAAACATCTGCCCCGCGTTGAATAGGATGGATACAGACGTGAAAATCATGCTGACGTGATTGGCACAGTTCTCGCATTCGACTGAACCCAAAATCACATTATCTGCACGTCGATGAATCGTTGTGCGAGCGAACGGATTTCCGTCACAGAACCCGCGTGAAAAATTAAGGACCGAAGGGATTCTGCCGAATTTGCATATAGGTTCCGGTTGCAGCCGGCCGCCATTCAGGCAAAGTCGATAACACGGTGATCCGGTCTTTGATAATGACCGCACCCAGGGGGACAGCATGACCATGCACGTATCGCTCGACACGTCGACCACCGGCCCCGCGCCGCGCGGTCGCGGTTGTGCGAACGGCGTCCCGCCTGGAAGCGATCGCCCTGCTTGAGCACAGCGGGTCCATCCCGCCTTGCCTCCTCCGCCAGGACGTGCGGAGGTCCACGGACGATCCCGGCGGAGCCGGGCCACCGCCCAACAGGTGTCCTGTAGCAGACAGGTAGAGGGAGACAATCGTCATGAACGCATCGATCCGCAAGTTCCTGAAGGAAGAAGATGGTGTCACCGCGCTCGAGTACGGGCTGCTGGCCGCTGTGATTGCGGGAGTGCTGATCGCACTGGGCAGTACGCAGATCCAGACATTCTTCAGCACGCTCTTTGAGAATCTCACCAAGCTTGCCAACAAGGCTTCAGGCAGCACGCCCGCCTGAGCCGCCTCCTGGATTGGATCAGGGACAGCAACTGCTGAGCGTCCACTGACGGGCGACGGAGTGTGCGATGACACTGCTGGGTTTATTGGCCATCGGCGTATGCCTGCGGATCGCGATCAGCGATCTGTACGCCCGGCGGGTGCCCAACGCCTGGCTGCTGTCCGCATGCGCGATCACCGTTGTCGTGCTCATCGCCGGACAGTTCAACGCGCCGCGCCTGCCGTGGGCTTCCCACGTTGCCGGCGCGGCGCTCGGCCTGGTCGCATTGCTGCCGTTCCATGCGTTGCGCTGGATGGGCGCCGGGGATGTCAAGTTCTTTTCCGTGCTGGGATTGATGCTGGGCTGGCAGACACTGCTGCCGATCTGGATCGCGGCCAGCCTCGCAGCGGGCGCACATGCCGCGTTGGTGCTGGCGTCACGCCGGGTGGGTCCAGTACTGCCCATCGGCCTGCAAGCCCAGCTGAACCGGGCCAGTTCGCAGTGGCATTCACACCCGGCGCTGCGCGACATGCAGAACGCCCGCCAGGGACGCCATGGCATTCCCTATGCAGCCTACCTGGCCGTGTCGGCCATCGCCTGGATCCTCATCACTACGTATGGAGGTGTGCCATGAACACCCCCAACCCGCGCCGGCAACGTGGTGCGGCCAGCATCGAGTTCGCCTTGATGCTCATGCTGGGCCTGCTGCCACTGCTGCTGTTTACGTTCTCCGGCGTGATGATCATGGCGGCCCAGCAGACGCTGGCAACCGCTTCGGCCGAGGGTGCGCGCGCATCGCTGCGCTATGGCAGCGCCAATGAACGTCGTACCGCGGCGTGTATTGCGGCGCGCAGCTCGATGCAGTGGCTGCTGAACTTCTCCGGGCAGTCCGTCGACTGCAGCAATGGGGGAAGCAACGCCATCCTGGTTTCCGCGCAGGCGCCCTGCGCCGGACTGGCCAGCGCCCAGTGCATGACCGTGACCGTCAGCTACGACTACGCAAGCCATCCCTTCCTGCCCGGCACCGCCACGCTCTACAAGTGGGTAATGCGGGCTCCCATCCGCAGCGTGGCGGTCGCGCAACTCGACCTCGGCAGCGGCAACTGACGATCGCTACAGGAGACGGTTCCATGCTCAAGTTGACCCGCATCGCCGCCGTCGCCCTGATCGGGTTGGCCGTGCTGCTGGCGGTCATCGCCCTGATGATCGGGCGCAGGCAAGCCGCGCCGGCCACGGTTGCCCCGGCCGCGCAGAGCGAAGCCCAGGCAATCACCGTGGTGGAGGCGGTGGCGCGACTGCCGGCCGGCGAACCCATTTCTGCCAATGGACTGCGCCTGGCGCAGCGCAGCGCCCCGGTTGCCGGTGCCGCCTCCAGCATTTCCGCCGTGGTGGGAAAGGTGCCGGTGCAGGACATTGCCGAAGGCACGGCAATCAGCAGCAATGCGCTTGCGCAGGGATTCTCGCTGCAGCTGCGCCCCGGAGAGCGCGCACTCGCGGTACCGGTTGACGAGTTGGTGGGCGCCGGCAACCGCATCGTGCCGGGCGATTTTGTCGACGTGTTCCTCAACCTGCGCAACGCCCAACCCAACGCCAGCGGGCCGGCCGATGCAGCACAGACGCGCCTGCTGTTGTCGCGCCTGCGCGTGCTCAGCTATGGCCAGCAGGACATCGCCCTGGCCAACGCTGGCGCTGTCGCCAGCACTGAAGCCGATGCGCGCAACGATCCACGCGCCGCCGACATCACCGGAAGCAGCAGCACCCAGAGCACGGGCAGCGAGACCACCCAGCCGGCACGCAGCGCGGTACTGGCGGTACCGGTGGCCGACGCCAACCGGCTGTTGCTGGGTGCGCAGCAGGGCAAACTGTTCCTGGCCCTGCGCAACCCTGCCGATCCCGGCCAGCCCGATCTGGCGCTGTTCCCGCAGGCACGCGGTGTGATCGATCCGCTGCGGGGGCTGGATGCGGAACAGCAGCTTGCGCTGCAACGGCCGGAGAATCACGCCTACGCCGGCATCGACGGTGATGCATTGGCCGGCCGCAGCAACACGCCGGCCCGCAGCACCCAGGATGCCCCGGCACGGACACTCGCACCCCGGCGCAGCGCCCCGCGCGCATCGGGTATCGAAATCATCCGGGGTGACAGTTCCGCCCCCCGTGGTTCCCTTTGACCTGCATCGAGCGCATCCATGACCGAACGTCGCCGCAGTCCACGCCCTTCCCCCCGCCAGCGCTGGCTGGCCCTGCTGCTGGTGCTGCTGGCACCGGCGACGAGCGTGGCCGCCGACGACCTGGTACTGCAGACGCGCGAGCAGCGCCCCTGGCCCCTGCCGGGTGACCTGGAGCGGGTGGCCATTGCCGACCCGGGCGTGGCCGATATCGTGATGCTGCGCGGCCAGCGCCAGGCACTGCTGGTCGGCAAGGCACCGGGCACCACCACGCTCCTGCTCTGGCACCGCAAGCAGGCCGAGCCACAGCGCCTGCAGGTGCGGGTACAAAGCGCGGTGCAGGGCGCGGCCGACGCGGGCGCGAACGGACTGGTGTTCACCCAGCAGGACAATCAGGGCCTGCTGCAGGGAAGCACCGACAGTGTGCTGTCGCACATGCAGGAACAGAAGACCGCCGCGATGGCCCTGGGCAAGGACGGACTGCTTGCCGACGCATCGACGGTAAGCAGCGGCGGCGTCGTGCAGGTCGAGGTCAAGGTGGTCGAATTCAACAAGACCGCTCTGAAGCAGATCGGCATCAGCTTCCAGAACCGCAATGGCAACTTCGCCTACGGATTCGCCCGCCCGGGCGGCCAGCTGCCGGGCAACACCGGCATCCTGCCCGGCATGCAGGAAGGCAACTCCAGCAACGAAGCCGAATCGCCCATTTCTTCGGCGTTCCGCCTGGTGTTCGGCTCGACCAAGGGCCTGTGGAATGCCGACGTCGACCTGCTGCAGAACAATGGCATGGCGCGCGTGCTGGCCGAACCTACCCTCGTCGCATTGTCCGGCCAGAGCGCCAGCTTCCTTGCCGGCGGCGAGCTGCCAATCCTGGAGCCGCAGGGGCTGGGCACCACCACGATCACCTACAAGCCCTTCGGCATCGGCCTGACCGTGACACCGACGGTACTGGCGCCGAACCGCATCGCCTTGAAAGTCGCGCCGGAAGCCAGCGACCTGGACTACAGCAACGCCATCGCGCTCAATGGCGTGCAGATTCCATCGATCACCACCCGCCGCGCCGACACCACGGTCGAGCTGGGCGATGGCGAGAGCTTCGTGATCGGTGGCCTGGTCAGTTCCAACGTGGTTTCCAGCGTCGGCAAGATTCCGCTGCTGGGTGACCTGCCGGTCATCGGCTCGTTCTTCCGCAACTTCGACTACAAGCGCCAGGACAAGGAGCTGGTGATCATCGTCACGCCACGCCTGGTGAAGCCGCTGGCCCGCAACACCGAACTGCCACTGCCCGGCGACCGCGAAGCCAAGCCGCACATGCCCGAATGGGGCGCCTGGCTGCTGGGTCCAATCAGCCAGGACCCGGTACCCGGCTTCTCACGCTGATTCCATGATGCCTGCGATACCACGCCCATGCCCTACGCCACTGCCCAGCCGCTGCATCCGCAAGGACCGCCGATGAACCTGGTCCTGTACGGAATGGATCGCGAACTGCTGCCCCGGCTGGCGGCCAAACTGCCACCGACCACCACCCTGCACTGGCAGGACAGCAGCGCC
The DNA here is from genome assembly GCF_001499715.1 of Stenotrophomonas thermophila. Classification (NCBI taxonomy): domain Bacteria; kingdom Pseudomonadati; phylum Pseudomonadota; class Gammaproteobacteria; order Lysobacterales; family Lysobacteraceae; genus Stenotrophomonas; species Stenotrophomonas thermophila. The sequence goes on from NZ_CVIW01000039.1 coordinate 15,135, forward strand.
CCGACCTCCGCACAGGACCTGCACCGCGGGCCGCAGAACCTTGTGCTGCTCGACTTCCGCCCCGAGCATGCCGCCGCCTCCAGCGTGCTGGCGCAGCAACTGCAACAGACAGAACCGGACCTGGCACTGGTTGCCGTCGGTGCCACCAGTGCCGGACAGGTAGAGGGTGTCGTCATCGCACTGCGGGCGGGTCTGCGTGACGTACTGGACCTGGACAGCGACAACGCCGGTGTCGAGGCCGCACTGCGTCGTGCCCTGTCACCTCGACCAGCTGCCGCCGCGCAGCACGCGCACAAGGCGCGCCTGATCGTCCTGCTGGGCGTGCGCGCCGGGGTTGGCACCAGTACGATGGCCGCGCACCTTTCGGTGCTGGCACAGCAGACCCGTGCGCTGGCACAGGGCGAGGCAGTGCAGCAGGACGGCCTGCTGATGGAACTGGCCCAGCCTTCGGGTGACCTTGCGCTGTACCTCAATCTGGACAGCCGCTTCCATTACGAAGACGCGCTGCGCAACGCCAGCCGCATCGACGCCACCCTCGCCCGCACGGCCATGGCCCGGCACGATTCCGGGCTGGTGCTGCTGGACCGCGCCAGCGGAAGCGACGCAGTGCCGCCGTCCGATCCGGGTGCGCTGCTGCAGCGCCTGCGCACCGTGTTCGCCAGCGTGCTGTGTGATGCCGGCGGCTGCCCGGTGCGCCAGCTGCCACCGCTGCTGCTGGACCAGGCCGACGAGATCTGGCTGGTCACAGATGCCTCGATCGCCACGCTGGTGTCGCTCGATCAGGCACTGAAGCACCTTGCCGGGCAACGCGAACGCGAGAAGCGGCTGCAGCTGGTGATCAACCGCCACGATGACAGCAGCGGAATGAGCCCGGAGCAGATTGCGCGCCGCTTCGAGGTGCCCCTGCTGGCCACGCTTCCCGAGCGCCCCCGCGTGCGCCTGTCAGCGAGCCAGGGCCACCTGCTGCTGCAGGATGCGCCGCGTGACCCCTATCTGCGTGCCCTCGCCCCACTGGTTTCGCGCCTGGACCCGGCCGCTTGCCGGGTGCAGGCGCAGGGCCTGCGGGAAAGACTCTCCCTTGCCCTGGGTGGATCGCAATGGAAGACAAGGTAACCCCTTTCCCGCATGCCGTTGCCCGGCCGGTGCTGCCCGAAAGCACGCCGGGCCATCAGCCGTTCGCGCAGACCGAGCAGTACCAGAAGGTGCTGTCGGCAGCGCATGAGCACCTGCTCAACAGCATCGAGGACGAGCGCATCGACATCGATTCCTGGGCGCCCGACACCATCGCCCGCTGGGTGCAGGTGCAGACGGTGAGCTTCATCCAGGAGTGGCGCATCCCGATCAACGAAGAAGAGATGCAGGTGGTCGCCGACGGCCTGGTCAAGGAGCTGACCGGCTTTGGCCCGCTGGACGACCTGCTGCACGACCCGTCCATCGAAGACATCCTGATCAACGGTTTCAAGGATGTGCATGTTTCCCAGGGTGGCCAGCTCAAGCGGGCCACCCAGCGATTCACCGACGATACGCACCTGCTGCGCATCCTGCGACGTATCCTGGCCCCGCTCGGGCGCCGCCTGGATGACTCCAACCCGATGGTCGATGCGCGTTTGCCCAACGGCGGCCGTCTCAACGCGATCATCTCGCCGCTGGCCGTGGACGGACCGATGGTGTCCATCCGCAAGTTCCGCAAGGATCCATTCACTCCCGATGAACTGCTGGCCAAGGGCACCTTCGACGAACCGATGCACGCCCTGCTGAAGGCGATGGTGCTGGGCCGCTGCAACATCCTGGTATCCGGCGGCACCAGCTCCGGCAAGACCTCGCTGCTGAACGCCCTGGCCAGCTACGTCCCCGCGAACGAGCGCGTGATCACCGTCGAGGACACCGCAGAACTCTCGCTCAACCACCCGCATGTGGTCCGCCTGGAAAGCCGCATCGGTGGCGCCGAAGGCCATGGCGCGGTGAGCATCCGCGATCTGGTCCGCAACAGCCTGCGTATGCGCCCTGATCGCATCGTGGTGGGCGAGGTGCGTGGCGCCGAGGTGCTGGAAATGCTGCAGGCCATGAACACCGGCCACGACGGTTCGATGGCCACCATCCACGCCAATTCACCACGCGACTGCCTGTACCGGATCGAGATGCTTGCTGGATTTGCCGGCTTCCAGGGCAGCGAGGACAGCCTGCGCCGGCAGATCGCCAGTGCCATCGACTTCATCGTGCAGATCTCGCGCCTGGGCAGCGGCCGCCGCGTGCTGGTATCGATCACCGAGATCACCGGTGTCAGCGACAACCTGATCACCACCCAGGAAATGTTCCGCCACGAACTGCAGATCGACGGCAACGGCAAAGAGATCGATCGCTGGGTCGGGCTGGGCTTCCATCCACACTCGCACAAGCTGGAGCCGTTCCGCCAACAGCTGCGCGAATCGCTCTACGGAGACTTCTGAGCATGGGAACCGGCGCGCTGCTGGGCATGTTGAGCATCATCGCGGTGCTGCTGGCGCTGGCAGCCTGGCTGTGGGGCACGGCCAGCAGCCGTGAACAACGCCAGGTTTCAATGCGGCACGCCGAGCAGCAGCTTTCGCGCGGAAGCGCCACGGGCGGGGCACCCGCCGGGCCGTCCGTCACCGCTGCCAACGATCCGGCGCGGCCCGCCAGCACCGGGCGCCGCGTGCTGCCGCTGGATGGCCTGCTGCAGCGCGCAGGGCTGCAGACCGGCTGGAAAATCCCCATCATGCTGCTGGTACCGGGGCTGGTACTGTCGGTGGTAGCGATGGCGCGGCTGGGCACCGCGTGGATGTTTCCGCTGACCCTGCTGCTGTACCTGCTTGGCTGCTGGCTGTGGGTGATGCGGCGGACCACGAAGCTGCGTGCGCAACTGCTGCATCAGCTGCCGGACTTCCTCGACAACCTGGTGCGGCTGACTGCACTGGGCAACAGCCTGCAGGCCGCGTTCCAGGTTGCGTCGATGCAGACCAGCACGCCGTTGCGCGGGCTGCTGGACACCACGGTGCGCTTTGCGCGCAGCGGCATGGAGTTGGACCGTGCACTCGCGCAGGCCGCGCAACCCTATCGCATGGAGGTGCTGAAGGTGTTGTCGGTGGTGATCGGTGTCAGCGTGCGCATCGGCGGGCGCTCCGACCAGATCCTGCAGCGCATGGGTGATTTCATGCGCGACCTGGAACAGGCGCAGCAGGAGCTTTCGGCGACGACCTCCGAGACACGCATGTCTGCGTGGGTGCTGGGCCTGCTGCCACCGGCGTGCGCGGTGCTGATGGCGATCGCCAGCCCGGACTTCTTCCAGCCGGTGCTGCACGATCCGCTTGGCCACAAGATCCTGCTGCTTGCACTGGGCATGGAGCTTGTCGGCGGCTTCCTGCTGTATCGCCTGGCCAAATCGCTATGAACCCCCGCCCAGCCGGAGACGACCGATGAGCGCCAGCGCCTGGTTCGCCCTCTCCCTGCTCGTGCTGGCTGCCGGCATCGCCCTGCTGGGTATCGGCGGCTGGATACGCAGCCATCGCGAGCAGCGTACAACGGCCACGTTGAAGACCGCCCTGCAGCCGCGCGAGACGTCCCGTGACACCGAACCTGCACGGCACGATTCGCTGGGCTGGCTCGAACGCTTCGGTCGTGCCCTCAGCGGCGGCCGCCTGGAAACGGCATTGCTGGCCAATGAAGATCGGCTGCTGTTGGATCTGGCCGGGTGGAACACCCGTCGCGGTACGGCCATCTACCTCGGCCTGCGCCTGCTGCTGGCCGTGCTGGTGCTGGCACTGGTGCTGACATTCAGCAGCGTCACCGGGCTGGCCAGGATCATGGTGATCATCGGTGCCTTGGCCGCTGGACTGCTGTTGCCCAAATTCGTTCTCTCTTCCTGGGTGAAGCGGCGCCGGCGTGCAGTCGAAACCGAGCTGCCGCTGCTGATCGACCTGCTGCGCCTGCTGCAGGGCGTAGGCTTCAGCATGGACCAGAGCCTGCAGACGCTCGGCGACAAGCTTCGCGATGCATTGCCGGTACTCGGCAGCGAACTTCAGGAGGCCAATGTCGCCTATACCCATGGCCGCACGCGCGCGCAGTCCCTGCGGCGGCTGAGCGAGGTCTATGCCGACGATGACCTGACCAGCCTGATGCAGCTGATCCTGCAGGTGCATGCCCATGGCGGTGCGGTGCAGGAGCCCCTGCGGCAGTTCAGCCTCCGCCTGCGCGAGCAGCGTCGCAACACGTTGAAGGAAAAGGTCGGCAAGCTCTCGGTGAAGATGACCGTGGTGATGAT
>NZ_CVIW01000040.1:0-17436 GCF_001499715.1 Stenotrophomonas thermophila
GAGATGCCCGAGGCCAGGCACTTCAGGGTCAACAGGCCGCCGATCCAGATCAACGGCAGGTGGGTAGTCAGGTCCAGGTGCAGCGCGCCATGGCCGGACGACAGCACCTGCGGACTGGCCAGGGCCAGCGGGATCAGCAGCAGGCCACCCACCACCGGGCGGCCCCACAGCGGCAACGGGCTGCGCTTGACCCTCCCTTCAATGGACGCGATCAGGCGCATGATGACAATGCCGACCATCGCGCAGCAGCAGCCCAGCAGGCCGTAAATGGCGTAGTCGGCGGCGCGTACGTCTATGGTCGAAGCGGCGGGCAGCAGGTAAGCCTCGATGCCGGCCTGATCGGCCACGAACGCACCGGCCAGTGCGGCCACGGCCACCGGCGCCAGTGCGGCCGGCGTGTAGGCGCCGATGACGATCTCGAAGGCATAGAACGCACCGGCCAGCGGCGCACCGAAGGCGGCAGCAATGGCACCGGCAGCGCCGGCGCCGACCAGGATGCGTACATCGTTGCGGCGCAGGCGCATCACCCGGCCAAGCTGCGAACCGCTGCCGGCGCCCATCTGCGTGTACGACGCCTCCAGCCCCACAGATGCACCGCAGCCATTGGACAGCAGGGTCTGGGTCAGCACGATCAGGTTGTCGCGCATCGACATGCGCCCGCCATGCAGGGCATTGGCTTCGACCGCATCGAGCAGGGGCCGCTTGAGCCGGGTCGCGGCCAGGCTGACCAGGCCGACCAGCAGGCCACCCAGCGGCAGCACCAGCAATGCGGTCCAAGTCAGCGAGGGCAGGGAGCTCAGGCGCATCCCTTCATCCAGCCCGTACAGGGAGCCTTGCAACCAACGTGCAAGACCGGACTGCAGCAGGGTCAGGTAGCCGGCGATCAGGCCGACCAGCAGGGCAAGCGCGATGAACCACAGGTCGCTGCCGCGCAGCCGCAGGCGCAGGCCCTGGAAGGCCGAATGCAGGCGCGATGGCGAAACAGGCAGTGACATGGTGGCGGCATGATACGCCGCCACCGTGGTCGCCGCCGTCACTGCATCGGGCGGTTACCGCGTCAGAAGCGGTAGCGGCCCTGCACGTAGAAGGTGCGTGGCGCAGCCACCATGCGGCCGGCGTTGCCATCGACGTTGCGGGTGTACCAGCGCTTGTCGGCCAGGTTGTTCACGCCCAGCGCAATCTCGCTGTCACCCAGGCCCGGCACCTGCCAGGCCACCTGCGCGTTCCACAGGCGCACGCCCGGCACGCGACCCACGCGCGCATCGGCGGTTTCTTCCCAGGTGTTGGCGGCATCGGAGAACTGGCCGCTCTGGTGGGTGCTGGAGACATTGAAGGTCCAGCCGGCCAGTGCGTAGCGGGCGCCGACGCTGTCGGTGTCGCGCGCGTAGAAGGGCACGTCCAGGCCACGGTTGTCGCCGGACTGCTGGATCGCCTTGGTCCAGGTGTAGTTGGCGTACAGCTCCAGCCCGGCCAGCGCGCTGTCCTCGGCGAAGCGGTATTCCAGTGCGCTCTCCACGCCCTTGTGATCGGTGGCGCCGATGTTCTGGAAAGTCGGCGGAGTGATCCCCGGCACCTGCAGGATCTGGTTGTCGAAGCGCATCTTGAACACGGTTACTTCCGCGCGCAGTGCACCGTCCTGCCAGCGCGCACCGAGTTCGGTGGTCCTTGCAACTTCCGGGTTCAGCGGATTGCTGGCGGTCTGCGAATTCAGCTGGATGTTCTGCACCGGCCCGAACGAGGTGGTGTAGTTGCCGAACACGGTCAGCTGCGGGGTCAGCAGGTAGGCGATGTTGAGCGAGGGCAGGGCCTTGTCGTTGCGGCTGCTGAAGGTCGCCGTGCCACCGGCCTGGCGGCGGTCCATGTCGATCCATTCCATGCGCACGCCCGGGGTGATCCGCCACTGGCCGATCGCAATGCGGTCGTCGATGTAGAACGCGTGGGCGTCGGTGGCATTGTCGAAGCGGTTGGTGGCGCTGGCTACGCCGGTGCGGCGGGTGACGGTGTAGCTGCGGTCGTTGCCATGTTCGCGCAGGAAGCGGTAGCCGGCGGTGATGTCGTGCACGCTGGCGCCCCAGTGCAGGCGCTGGGTATAGCGCGGCTCGATGCCGAGCACGCGGTAGTCACGCGGCTGCACGGTCAGCTGGGTGTTGGCGGCGTTGATCAGCGAGCTGGCGCGGCTGCTTTCGTTGTAATAGGCCAGCACCTCGAACTCGCTGTTGGCCGACAGCGTATTGGTGTAGCCCAGGTCGATGCCGGTGCGGTGGCCCTTCCAGAAATCGGTGGGGCGGGTGTTCTGGAACGGATCGGCCTGGTACTGGGCGCGGGTCAGGCCGCCCGGGGTCAGCGAACGCACATCGTAGTAGGACAGTTTGGCGCGCAGTTCCTGCTGTTCGTCGATGGCATAGGCGAACTTCAGCGCGAGGTCGTTGAAGCGGTCATCGCTGCCCTGGCGCCAGCCGCGCCCGTCCTGGCCCGAGTAGAGCAGCGCCGCGCCCAGACCGTTGCCGCCGGTGCCGCCGAGGAAGGCGTTGTACTGGGTGCTGTCACCGCCGCCATGGTCGTAGGCGGTGTAGCGCACACCCGCTTCGCCGTGCAGGCCCGCGCCGGTCGGAATGGCGCGGGTGCTGAAGTTGATGATGCCGCCCACGTTCTGTGGGCCGTAGCGCACCGCGCCGCCGCCGCGCACCACGTCGATCGATTCGATGTTGGACAGGCTGGTCGGTGCGAACGACAGCTGTGGCTGGCCATACGGCGCCACCGCCAGCGGCACGCCGTCCAGCAGTACGGTCGAGCGCGGCGAGTAGCGCCCGGTCAGGCCGCGCACGCCGATGTTCAGCGAGACCGAGCTGCCGGCCGTGCCGGAGTTGTCGGTGACCTGCACGCCGGGGATGCGGCGCATGGCATCGCCGATGCTGGCCGCGCCGCTGGCCTCGATGCGCTGGCGGTCGACCACCGTGCGCGCGCCGGCGAAGCTCTTCACGCTGTCATGCAGGCCGGTGCCCAGCCAGCTGCCGGAAACCTGGATGCTGTCCAGCGTGGTGGCGCCGTCCTGGGCGAAGGCACGGGTGGCCGGGAGCAGGCACAGGGCGAGGGCGGTAGCCAGGGGCAGGCGGGCCGGTTGCAGGGCGTGGATGGGCATCGGTGCGGGTTGTGGAAGGTCGTAAATGAGAATTATTGCTGATTCCATTCGCTATTGGAATGCGCCTCCGGTTCATGCCGATGCCCCGGTGGTAGAGTGGGCGATTGCTTCCTGACCCGCTGAGATCCGCCATGTCCCAAGCTGCTTTCTACCCCGTCGGAACCCCTGGCCAGCCGTGGGGAGCGGCGGAGCGGGAGGCGTGGCGTGGCCGCCAGCAGCGCCTGCGTCGCTATGACGAAGAGGTGCTGCCGCGCATCGAGGCGTTGGCTTCGCGCTTTGACAAGGTGGCCTACGGCCAGCTCGACTACGCGGGCGAGACCTACACCTTGTTCGCCCTGCGCAGCCGCGACTGGAACCCGGCGCTGCCGGCTGCCCTGGTCACCGGTGGCGTGCACGGCTATGAGACCAGCGGCGTGATGGGCGCGCTGGAGTTCCTCGAAAAGCACGCCGCCGACTATGCCGGCAAGGCCAACCTGCTGGTGACGCCGTGCGTGAATCCGTGGGGCTTCGAGCGCATCAACCGCTGGAACTTCGATGCGATCGACCCGAACCGCAACTTCCGCGCCGACGGCCCGGCCCGCGAATCGACCGCCGTCATCGAACTGATCGCGCCGTACAAGGGCCAGTTCGTGCTGCACATCGACCTGCACGAAACCACCGACAGCGACGAGAGCGAGTTCCGCCCGGCGCTGGCGGCGCGTGACGGCAAGCCGTTCGAGCCGGGCCTGATTCCCGATGGGTTCTACCTGGTGGACGACAGCGAGAACCCACAACCGGCCTTCCAGCAGGCGGTGATCGCCGCGGTGGAGAAGGTCACCCACATCGCGCCGGCCGACGACAAGGGCGAGATCATCGGTTCGCCGGTGGTGGCCCATGGCGTGATCGAGTACCCGCTGGTGAAGCTGGGCCTGTGCGCCGGCATTACCGGCGCCAAGTACACCACCACCACCGAGGTCTACCCGGACAGCCCGCGGGCGACCCCGCAGCAGTGCAACGACGCACAGGTGGCGGCGGTGTGCGCGGCGCTGGATTACGCGCTCGCCCATCGTTGACCGGTAGTGCCGGCCGCTGGCCGGCAACCACGCGACAACAGGATTGCCGGCCAGCGGCCGGCGCTACCTCACCCCAACGCGTCGGCCCACCACAGCGCCGCTGGCCCCGGCGGCGTGTCGCGGCGCCACAGCAGGTCGCTGTGGATGCGCCGCGGCCACCCGGGCAGGGTCAGTTCCACCAGTTGCCCGCGGTCGTAGCGCTGCACCAATGCGCGGGGCAGCTCGGCCCAGCCGATGCCATCCTCGGCCATCTCCATCACCATCAGGTAGTCGGTGGCGGTCCACGCCAGCCCGGTAACCGCCCGCGCATGGTCGACCTCCGCGCTCAATCGCACCTGCCGGTACCGTGCCAGCTGGGAAGCTGCGCGACGGCCGGCGTCGGCCAGGGCATGGTCGCGTGCTACGTACACCGACAGTTCGCTGTGATGGGCCAACGGCCGGGCCATCAGGCCATCCGGATAGCTTTCCTGTTGCGGCAGCAGGCCCAGCGCGGCGCGGCCGCTGCCGACCAGCTCCAGCACGTCATCGCCTTCGGCATCCAGCCATTCCAGTTCGATCTCCGGGAATGCTTCGGCAAAGCGCTGCAGCACGCGCTGCTCCGGATCGAGCTGGTACACGTCGGAGAACACCACGGTCAGCCGCGCTTCGACCGGCGCGGCCAGGCGCACACTCAACTGCTGCAGGCGGGCATCGGCGACGAGGATTTCCTGGGCATGGCCGAGCACCTGGCGCCCGGCCTCGGTCAGCTGCGGGTAGCGCCCGCTGCGATCGAACAGGGTCACGCCCAGGTCGGCCTCCAGATGGGCAATGGCGGTACTGACCGTTGACTGGGTCTTGCGCAGGCGGCGCGCCGCCGCCGAGAACGAGCCCAGCGCGGCGGCTTCCACGAAGGCCTGCAGGGATTCGGGGGAATAGGGCATTGATCCATCGCTCCTGTCGATGGGATCCATTTTGATACCACCGTAAAAGGCGATGATACTGGCCGCCGTCGCCCCTGTCTGCGGGGTTCCGGACCCTCCACGCATGCCGTGGACCCACTGAAGAGGCGGCGGTCCCCGCCCTGCAAGGAGCTTCGCATGTCTCGTACTGTTCCCGCCCGTGGCGCGCTGGTCGCCTGGGCCTGCCTGACCGTGGCGATCGTCGCCGAAGTGGTCGGCACCTCGTTCATGGCGCACGCCGCCCGCGATGGCGGCTGGACCGGTTATCTGATCATGGCCGGTGCGCTGGCGCTGTCCTACTTCTTCCTGGCGCAGTCGGTGCGCCGCATTGCTGTGGGCGTGGCCTACGCGGTGTGGGAAGGCCTTGGCCTGACCCTGCTGACCGTGGTCGGCCTCACTGTGTTCGGCGAGAGCCTGTCGCTGCAGCAGCTGGCCGGCCTGATGCTGGCCGTGGCCGGCATCGTCTGCGTCACCCTCGGGGAGGCGCTCTGATGAATACCCTGGCCCTGTTTTTCGTGATCTGCTCGGCGCTGATCGACGTCGCCGCCAACATGATGGTGGCCAAGTCGGAAGGCTTCCGCCGCTGGCGCTGGGGTGTCGGCGCGATCGTCATGGTCTGGATCGCCTTCGCCCTGCTGGGCCAGGCCGTACGCTACATGGATCTGGCCATGGCCTATGCGATGTGGGGAGCGATCGGCGTGATCGGCACCGCCAGCTGCGGCCGCCTTTTGTTCGGCAACCGCCTGCGGCCGATCGGCTGGGTTGGCATCGCCCTGGTCACGGCGGCGGTACTGCTGCTCAGCACCGCCAAGTAGCAGCACGCCTTGTCGCGAGCTGGGCGGCGATTGTGCAGCGATTTGCGAAGTCGCCCCTGCTCATCGACACTGCGGTTTTCCACATGGAGTGCCCGCATGTTCAGCCACATCACCGTAGGAACGAACGACATGGAGGCCGCGCGTCGCTTCTACGACGCCCTGTTCGCCGCGATGGGGGCACGTGCGGGCGTATTCGACGAGAAGGGACGGCTGCTGTACTTCAAGGATGGGCGGATGTTCGGTGTAACCGCGCCGATCGATGGGCAGCCAGCGTGCCATGCCAACGGTGGCACAATCGGTTTCAGTCTGGGCAGTGCAGAGGCCGTGCGTGCCTGGCAGGAAGCTGGCGTGGCTCACGGTGGTACCGCCATCGAAGATCCCCCCGGCGTCCGCAACATGTCCGGTAGGCAGGTGTTCCTGGCCTATCTGCGTGACCCGGATGGCAACAAGCTGTGTGCGGTGCATGTGATGTCGTGATTGGACAGGACGCGCGTGGCCGCGATGCACGCGGTCCGCGCGCGGCTGCGCTCGCAGATATGCTTCGGCGCGCGCGTGATAACACGGAATGGCGGGCCGGGCCTGTGACCACAGGCCGCAACTTCATGCTCTGTCCACTGCGGTTCAGCCAGAATTGGTCGGCTAACCCTTTGATCTACCGGAGAACGCCGCCCCATGGATGTACTGGAGCCGCAACAATCCCCGGTGCGCACCCTTCGGCCTGTGTTCGCCTTCGCGGCGATCGTTGTCGTGGCGTTCGCGCTGTTCGTCAGCCTGTTCCCGCTTGGTGCGGGCCGCCTTCTGCTGAAGGCACAGGACTGGGCCGCACTCAATGTCGGCTGGTATTACCTGCTGGCGATGACCCTCTACCTGGTGTTCGTGGTCGGCGTGGCGCTGTCCAAGTACGGTGGCATCAAGCTCGGCGCCGACCATGACGAGCCGGAGTTCAGCTACCTTTCCTGGGCCGGCATGCTGTTCGCTGCCGGCATCAGCATCACCCTGTTCTTCTTCTGCGTTTCCGAACCGCTGACCCACTACCTGCAGCCGCCGCAGGGCGATCCGGCCGCGGGCGAGGCCGGCGCGCGCCAGGCCATGCAGCTGCTGTTCCTGCACTGGGGCCTGCACGGCTGGGGTGTGTTCGCGCTGGCGGCGATGGCGATGGCCTACTTCGCCTACCGCCACAACCTGCCACTGGCGCTGCGCTCGGCGCTGTACCCGCTGATCGGCAAGCGCATCAATGGCCCGATCGGCTACACCGTGGACGCGCTGGGCATCGTCGCCACCGTGTTCGGCATCGGTGCCGACATGGGTTTCGGGGTGCTGCACCTGAATGCCGGCCTGGCGCACCTGTTCAACATCCCGCATTCCAACCTGGTGCAGATCATCCTGGTGGTCAGCATGATGGGCGCGGCGGTGGCCGTGGCCGTCTCCGGCGTGGAGAAGGGCGTGCGCTGGATGGCCAACATCAACATGCTGCTGGCGATTGCGCTGGTGCTGTTCATGCTGTGCGCGGGCCCCACCCAGTACCTGCTCAGCACGCTGATGCAGAACCTGGGCGACTACCTGGGCAGCGTGGTCGGCAAGAGTTTTGATGTGTACGCCTATGGCGGCCGACCGGAATGGCTGGGCGGCTGGACGGTGTTCTACTGGGCATGGTGGATCGGCTGGGCACCGTTCGTGGGCTTGTTCATCGCACGCATCTCACGGGGCCGCACCATCCGCGAATTCGTGTTCGGCGTGCTGCTGATCCCGCTGGGCTTCACCCTGGCCTGGCTGTCGATCTTCGGCAACAGCGCGCTGGACCAGGTGCTGCACCACGGCCAGCAGCAGTTGGCACAGCTGGCGGTGGATGATCCTCCGACGGTGCTCTACGCGTTGTTGGATGGCTACCCGTGGAGCCGCACGGTGATCGCGGTGACGGTGCTGGTCAGCTTCATCTTCTTCGTGACATCAGCTGATTCGGGCGCGGTGGTGTTGTCCACGCTGTCCTCGCACGGCGGTGCGCCGGAGGATGATGGTCCGCGTTGGCTTCGCGTGTTCTGGGGCACGGTGATCGCAGTGCTGACCGCCGGGCTGCTGCTGGCTGGGAGCATCGATGCGCTGAAATCGGCGGTGGTGCTGGCCTCGCTGCCGTTCTCGGCGATCCTGCTGCTGATGACGTGGGGGCTGACCCGCGCCTTCAGTGACGAGTCGCACCGCAAGCGCGCGCTGCAGTACCGCCCTTCACCGCTGATCGGCGACGATCGCCATCATCAGGGCTGGCGCCAGCGCCTGAGCCAGGCCATGCACTTCCCGGTGCGCGACCAGGTCTACCGCTTCATGGACGATACGGTGAAGCCGGCGATGGAAGCGGTGGCCGAACAGCTGCGCGGGCAGGGTTGGGATGTATCCACCCGGTTCGAGGCCGGCGACATGGAGCTGACGGTGAACCACGGCGAGCAGCAGGACTTCCTGTACCGGGTGATCCTGAGCGGCTACCTGACCCCGTCGTTCGCCGCCCAGCAGCTGCGCAACCAGCGCTACTACCGCGCTGAAGTGCATCTGTTCGAAGGCAGCCAGGACTACGACCTGGTGGGCTACAGCCGCAAGCAGATCATCAACGACATCATCAGCCAGTACGAACGGCACCTGCAGTTCCTGCACCTGAGCCGGTAATACACGACCGCCGGGCATTCCCCCGGCGGTCGGTGGATTCGATGGTAGTGCCGGCCGCTGGCCGGCAACGCGAACGGGGCGGCCCATCACCGCCGCCCCGTTGGCGCATCAGAACCGGTAGCGCGCCCCCAGCGAAATGAACTGCCCGCGCAGGTTGTACTGGCTGATGTCGAAACCATTGGAGCCACCGGCCGGGTCGAACGGCGGGTCCTTATCGGTCAGGTTCAGCACCGACAGCGACAGCGTGGTGTTGGGAATCCCTTCGTACGCCACGTACAGGTCCAGCTGGTGATACGGCTTGATGCGGTCGCGCAGGCCCGGGTTGCTGGTGGCCGTCGCCACACGCTGGTCGTAGCCGCTCACGTACTGCAGGCTCAGCGTGCTGCTCCAGTCGCCCACTGCCCAGTTCAGCGACGTGGTGCCGCGGGTGCGCGGCAGTGCGCCGTGGCGGTTGTTGCCGGCCCCTTCATACGGTGCCTGGCCGGCCACCAGCGGCTGCTTGAAGCTGAGCAGGTGGGTCCAGCTGCCGGCTACGGTGAAGTTGCCCCAGCCTTCGGTGCGGAAGGTGCGGTTGGCTTCCAGATCCAGCCCCGAGGTGGTCAGTTCGCCCTGGTTGGCATACTGGTTGGTGATGAACTGGATGCGTCCCTGTGCATCACGCTGCACGCGTCCGGGGAACAGCGTCGGGTTGTCGACGATGAACTGCGCGCTGTCCGGCTTGACCAGGTTGTCCTGCTCGATGCGGTACCAGTCCAGGCCGATGCTGGTGTCGCCATCCGGCGACCACACTGCACCGACGTTGAAGTTGCGCGAGCGTTCGGCCTTCAGGTCCGGATTGCCGGTGCGGATGTTGGTCACGCCACGGCTGCCACCGGGCTGCAGCGGATCCAGCGGATCGATCACCGAGCCGTAGCTGACGGTCTGGCCCGGCGCGATCTCCGGCAGCGACGGTGCACGGAACCCGCGCGAGAACGAACCGCGCAGCAGCAGGCTGTCCAGCGGCTGCCAGCGCAGCGCTACCTTCGGCGAGAACGCGTTGCCGAAGTCGTCATAGTGGTCGCCACGACCGGCCACCTGCAGCTCCAGCGTGCGGTGCAGCGGCACGCTCAGTTCGGCGTAGGCGGCGCTGACCTGGCGCTCGCCGTTGACCACGTTGATGGCCGGGCGCAGTTCGGTGCCCGACAGCACCTGCGCACTGGTGCGCGCGTCCAGTGATTCCTTGCGGAACTCGGCACCCCAGGCGAAGCCGACCGCACCGGCCGGTAGCTCCCACAGCGAGGTCGAGGCCTTCACGTTCAACGAATGCAGCTTGTACCAGCCCGGACGCTTGGTCTGCAGGCGCAGTGCATCCAGCGCGCCCGGCGTGCTGGACGGGTTGAGGAAGTTGTAGCTGCCATCGCGCAGGATCTGCTCGAACGCGTAGCGGTTGACGAAGTTGTCGACGTATTCGCGCTGCGCGCTCTGCGAGGTCAGCGCCGCCACTTCCCAGTCCCATCGCTCGCCGCTGCCACGCACGCCGGCCAAGGCGCGGTAGAACACCTGGGTGTTGTCCTTCAGGCGCGGGCCGAGGTCGAAGAAGGTGTACTCGAACGGCAGCGGCGTGCTGCCCGGATTGTTCGGGTGGCCGACCGGCAGCACCGCCGGCACGTCGATCAGGGTGCCGGTGGCCGGGTTGTACGCGCGCAGGCCGGGGCCGACGGTCAGCGGCGCGCTGAAGATCTGGTCGGCCTTGTTGTGGCTGTACAGTACGTCGGCGAAGGCTTCGACGCTGTCGTTGAAGCGGTAGGTTGCGCTCAACGACGCCTGCAGGCGCTCGGCGCCGGGCTGCAGGGTCTTGAACGGCTGGGCGTTGAAGGCGCAGGCCTGGCCGGGCAGGGTGCTGCCGAAATCGCTGTACGGGCGCAGCTGGCTGCCATCCGGGCAGTTGGCGAACGGTTGCGGTGCGCGCGGGTTGGACAGCCAGTTGCCACCGGCGGTGGACCAACCGGCCAGGCGGCCGCCGGGTTTGTCGCGGAAATCGCCGCTGCGGGTGTAGGCACGCTGGTCGGCGTCGAGGCGATCACGCTTGAGCAGGTCCAGCCCGAACAGCACGTTCCAGCCCTGCTGTTCGAGGTCACCGAAGCCAGCCAGCAGGCTGGCCTTGCGCTCGTCCAGACCGCCCTGGGTGGCGGTACCGAAGCCGCCGCCGACTTCCACGCCCTGGAAGTTCTTACGCAGGATGATGTTGATGACACCGGCGATGGCATCGGAACCGTACACCGCCGAGGCGCCGTCCTTCAGCACTTCGATGCGTTCGACCGCGCTGATCGGCAGCGCGTTGAGGTCGACGAAGGTGTCCTGGGTGTTGAGCGCGAAACCGAAGTTGGAGACGCGGTAGCCGTTGACCAGCACCAGCGTGTTCTTCGGAGACAGGCCACGCAGGCCGATCGAGGCCGAGCCGGCGGCGAAGCTGCCGGTGTACTGTTCGTCGAAGCTGTTGCCGGCATTGGCCGACAGGTTGCGCAGCACGTCGGTGAGGGTGGAGCGGCCGGTCTGCTCGATCTGTTCGCGGCTGACGATCTGCACCGGGTTCGGCCCGGCGGTATCGCTGCGCTTGATGTTGGAGCCGGTCACCAGCACGGCGCCGAGGGTGGTGCTGTCCTTGCCGGTGTCGGCGGTTTCAGCGGCGCCGGCAGCGCCGGCGGTGAGGCCCAGCGCGATCGCGCCGGCAAGCAGGTTCAAGGTGGTGCGGTACATGGAAGCGACAACGCCGAACGGGGGAGGAGCCGTCAGTACCGCACGCAGGCACGTGCGCCTTCCAATGACGAAAGCGCATTCAGTTATGCATCACAGGTTCTTAACGAAAGTCGGTGCCTCCGTTGGAGCAGACCCACTCGGTGGGTGCGGCACCGATCTTTGGTGGGTGCGGACCGTTGGTCCGCATACCCTGCAGGGTCACAGCCCTTTCCCTGTGGAAAGAAGCCTTATCCCCCCGCGCTACGCGCGAGAGTCGACTGACAGTCGACTCTACCGGGACAGCGCCATTACCGGGACAGCGCCATCCGCTGAGGCATCAAGGCCGCAGCAGCACCTTGCCGTTACGGCCCGAACCGGCGCCAGCCTTCGCTGCCTGGGCGATGTCGTCCAGTGCGAAGATCTGCTCCACCGGCAGGATCAGTTCGCCGCTCCCCGCACGCTTCAGCAGTTCGCCGACCAGCCGGCGCTTGTCCTCCACCGCCATCGCCTGGCTGACCTTGCTGCCCCAGAAACCCTTCACCGTGGCTTCCTTGTAGATCAGGCCGCCGGCGGGAATGCGCATCGGTTCGCCGCTCATCACTCCGAACGACACCAGCGTGCCGTGGTGGCCGAGCAGGTCGACCAGGTCACCGCTGGCGTCGCCGCCGATGGAATCCACCGCGGCCGCGGCCTGTGCTTCGCCGGTCGCCTCACGGACGCGATCCTTCCAACCGTCCAGCGAGGTGTCGAATACATGATCGATGCCCAGCGCCTGCAGCTGCGCGACTGCATCGGCATTGCGCACCAGGTTGGCCACATGCACGCCACGCGCCCGCGCCAGCATCGCCAGCGACTTGCCCACCGCGCCGTTGGCGGTGTTCTGCACGATCCACTGGCCCGGCTCGACGTGCAGGAACTCCAGCAGCATCAGCGCGCTCAGCGGCATGGCAATCAGCTGCGCGGCCATTTCGTCCGGGATCGCCTCCGGCATCGGAATCACCATGCGTGCCGGCGCAATGAACGCTTCGGCCCAGGTGCCGTGCACCGAGGCAGCGGCCACCCGCTGGCCGACCTGCAGGCCGTCGACGCCATCGCCGAGTGCATCGATCACGCCCAGTGCTTCACTGCCACCGATCGCCGGCAGGGTCGGCTTGTAGCCGTACAGGCCGCGCACGGTCAGCAGGTCGTGGTTGTGGATCGAGGCCAGCACGGTGCGGATGCGCACCTCGCCGGGGCCGGGCTCGGGCAGGGCGGCGTCGGCGATGGCAAGGACGTCGGCCGGATCGCCGAAGGAGGGGTACTGGGCAGCGCGCATGGGCGGTGTTCCGGGGAAAGTTGATGTTGTACCGAACTGGGGACGCAGGCGCTGTCGACAAGGCGCCGCAGGTGCAACACGGCATCCTGCGACTGATCGTCGCGACATGTGTTGATTACCGCATCTTGTGTTGACGGGTTTGGATATCCCCACTATGTTGTGGCCGTCACTCCCGGTCAGCCGCCGCCGCCGGACATGCAGCAAACGTCCCGCGGCCCGCCCCTGAGGCTTGCCGTGTCGACGCGGCCGCCATCGTGCGGACGCAGGTCGCCCCCACGGCCCGGATACCGGCCGCAGGCGCAGGCAGATGCCGACGACCTACGTTCCCGTGCCCTGGCAATCCACCCGTTCGCCCCGTGCGCCGGTATCGCGTTCAGGGCCGCCATGGCATCGACCGCCAACGCGCGCGCGAGCCTGGAGTTTCACCACCATGACCGACAGTACCTTCCGCGTGGCCGATCTGGCCGGCGCTGGCGACGCCTTGCGCGCCGGTGGCGAGCGCTTGCCGACCTGGATCACCAAGGAGGCCGGCAACCGCCGCCTGCCGTTCGAGGCCGAACGCCTGCAGCGCAGCATCGACGCCGTGCATGCCGAGTTCCCGCAGCTGGACGTGAGCGACTACCGCCGCGTGGTGCAGGCGATGGTCGAGCGCAAGCCCAGCATCAGCGCCGATGACCTGGTCGATCTGCTGATCCGCGAGGCCGAGTCGCGGGTGGACCTGGTCGCACCCGAGTGGGAACAGTTTGCCGCGCGCATCTACCTGCGCCGCCTGTACAAGCGCGCCAGCCGCAACCGCTTCTACGACGTCGGCCTGAAGTACGGCTCGTATGTGGGCCTGCAGGAAAGCCTGGCCGACCGCGGGATTTACAGCAACGACATCCTGCGCTGCTATTCGAAGGAAGAGCTGCAGCAGGCCGGCGAGATGATCGATCCGGAGCGCGACCGACTGTTCGCCTACAACGGCCTGTACCTGCTGGCCACGCGCTATCTGGCCAGCGATCGCAGCCGCGAGGTCTACGAACTGCCGCAGGAGCGTTGGCTGACCATCGCGCTGTACCTCATGCAGGAAGAAAAACCGCGTGAGCGGCGCATGCAGCTGGTCGGCGAGGCGTATTGGGCGCTGTCCAACCTGTACATGACGGTCGCCACACCAACGTTGGCCAATGCCGGCAAGGTGGGTGGGCAACTGTCCAGTTGCTTCATCGACACGGTGGATGACAGCCTGCAGGGCATCTATGACTCCAACACCGATATCGCCCGTGTGTCCAAGCATGGCGGCGGCGTTGGCGCCTACCTGGGCTATGTGCGCAGCAGTGGCGCACCGATCCGTGGCGTGGCCAATTCCTCTGGCGGCGTGGTGCCGTGGATCAAGCAGCTCAACAACACCGCGGTGTCGGTCGACCAGCTTGGCCAGCGCAAGGGCGCGGTGGCGGTGTACCTGGACATCTGGCACCGCGACATCGAAGCGTTCATGGACCTGCGCCTCAACAACGGCGACCAGCGCCTGCGCGCGCACGATGTGTTCACCTCGGTGTGCGTGCCCGACCTGTTCATGGAGGCGGTGGAGCGCCGCGCCGACTGGTACCTGTTCGACCCGCACGAGGTGAAGCAGGCCAAGGGCTGGTACCTGCAGGACTTCTACGACGAGAAGCGCGGCGCGGGCAGCTTCCGCGACCGCTACGCCGAACTGGTGGCCGACGAGCGCATCAGCCGCCGCACGGTGAAGGCCATCGATCTGTTCAAGCGGATCATGCTCAGCCAGCTGGAAACCGGCAACCCGTTCCTGTTCTACCGCGACGAGGTCAATCGCCGGAACCCGAACAAGCACGCGGGCATGATCTATTCCAGCAACCTGTGCACCGAGATCCTGCAGAACATGAGCCCGACGCGGATGATCCAGGAGATCGTCAGCGGCGACCAGATCGTCACCACACGCCGTGCCGGTGATTTCGTGGTCTGCAACCTGTCCTCGATCAATCTCGGCCGGGCGATCAGTGTGCCGGATGACCTGCTGGCCACCGATGTGCTGGAGCGGCTGATCCCGATCCAGGTGCGCATGCTCGACAACGTGATCGACCTCAACGCGTTGCCGGTGCCGCAGGCCACGATCACCAACCGCAAGTACCGCGCCATCGGCCTGGGCACGTTCGGTTGGCACCACCTGCTGGCGCAGCAGGCAATCCAGTGGGAATCACCGGATGCCGAGGCGTTGGCCGACCGGCTCTACGAACGCATCAACTTCCTGACCATCCAGGCCAGCGCGCAGCTGGCGAAGGAGAAGGGCAGCTACCCGATGTTCGCGGGCAGTGACTGGCACAACGGGCGTTACTTCCGTGACCGCGACTACAGTGGCGCCGCATGGGACAGCCTGGCCCACGAGGTCGCCACGCACGGCCTGCGCAACGGCTGGCTGCTGGCGGTGGCGCCGAACATGAGCACCGCGCAGATTGCAGGCTCCACGGCCTCGATCGACCCGATCTACAGCGCGTTCTACTACGAGGAAAAGAAGGACTTCCGGCGGCCGGTGGCGGCGCCGGGCCTGTCGCTGGAAACCTGGCCGTACTACGAGAAGGGGGCCTACAAGGTCGACCAGTTCGCCAGCGTGCGCCAGAACGCGCGCCGCCAGCGCCATGTCGACCAGTCGATCAGCTTCAACCTGTACGTGCCCAGCACCATCCGCGCCAGCACGTTGCTGGAGCTGCACCTGAGCGCCTGGCGCGAGGGCCTGAAGACCACCTACTACGTGCGCTCCAACGACATCGACATCAGCGAATGCGAGTGGTGCTCCAGCTGATCAATGGTAGTGCCGTCCGCTGGCCGGCAACCCCGCGATCTTCGGTAGTGCCGGCCGCTGGCCGGCAACCCCGTGATCTTCGGTAGTGCCGGCCGCTGGCCGGCAACACGATAGAAAGAGAACGAAGGCAGAAAACCATGGCAACTCCCCTCGACCGCATCAAGATCCTCGAACCTCGCCATCCCAACCGCAGCACCGGCATCATCAACGGCCAGACCAGCGGCATCCTCAACTGGAACGACATCCCGTACCCGTCGTTCTATCGGGCCTACAAGGAGCTGTCCACCAACTTCTGGATTCCCGACGAGGTCGACATGAAGCTGGACGCCCGCCAGTACGGCGAGCTGAACGCACGCGAGAAGAACGCCTACGACTCGATCATCGGCCTGCTCGCCACGCTGGATTCACCGCAGACCCGCTTCATCTACAACGTGGCGGAGTACATCACCGACCCGGCCGCGCACGCCAATGCGGCGATCATCGGGCAGCAGGAAGTGATCCACAACGAGAGCTACAGCTACGTGCTGGCCTCGATCACCGACCTGCCGAACCAGAACCGCATCTTCGAGATCGCCCGCACCCACCCGACCATCATCAAGCGCAATGCGCCGATCATGGGGGCGTATGACGATTTCATGCGCGAGAAGACCGCCGAGACCCTGCTCAAGTCGTTGATCCAGTCCTCGATCCTGGAGGGCATCAATTTCTATTCCGGGTTCGCGTACTTCTACAACATGGTGCGGCAGAACCGCATGAACGGCACCGGCAAGATCATCAGCTTCATCAACCGCGACGAGCTGGCGCATACCAAATTCATCAGCGAGCTGATCCGCGCCATCATCGGCGAGAACCCCGAGCTGCAGACCAACGAGCTTACCGCCTACGTACACCAATCGTTCGAGCATGCCATCGAGCTGGAGACGCAGTGGTCGTCGGAGGTGCTGGATGGTATCGACGGCATCGACGTGGACGAGATGGTGCGCTACGTGAAGTACCGCGCCAACAAGATGGCCGGCATGCTCGGCATCGAGCGCCTGTACAGCGACACCACCGACAACGTGATGCCGTGGATCAAGGCTTACGCCGATAACTTCACCGAAACCAAGACCGACTTCTTCGAGATGCGCAATGCAAGTTACAAGAAGACCAACGTCGACAACGGCTTCGACGACCTCTGAGCCTGGCGCCGCGCTGAGCATCCTGGTGGTGGTCGCCTCGTTGAGCGGCAACACCCGCGAGCTCGGCCGGCAGATCGCCGAGCGCTGCCGCGCCGCAGGTCACGCGGTGCACTGGCAGGAGGCCGACGACCTGCGCCAAGCGCCGCCGCTGGCTGCAGACGAGGCCGACCTGGTGCTGCTGGGCTGCTGGACCGACAACGCCGGCCGCACGCCAGCGGAGATGAAGGCATGGGTGGCCGGCATCGCCGAGCGCGGCGAGCGGCCACGGCAGCTGGCGGTGTTCGGCACCGGCGAAACGCAGTGGGGGCAGGAGTACTACTGCGGCGCCGTGCACCGGCTGATCCGCTATTTCCGCAGTGACTATCCGCCGCTCGAGATCGAGCAGATGCCGCATGGCAGGCGTCACGCCGCAGCCATCGACGCCTGGACCGATACGGTCCTGGCCCACTACTGGAGCAACACCGATGCAGATCATCGACGCCACCACGCCTGAGCAGTTCCAGCAGCTGCTGGCCGAGCACCCGCGGGTGCTGGTGGATTTCCACAAGGACCACTGCCCGGGGTGCCGGATGCTGGAGATGTCGCTGCACCGGGTGGCCAACAGCGTCGCGGGGCAGGGCACCACGTTGTTGCGCGTGCAGCTGGAGGTGCTGGGTGAGGCGTTCTTCAGGGAGCTGGGGCTGCGGCAGACGCCGACGCTGTCCCTGTTCCGTGATGGTGATGAACGCACGCGCCTGGCCGGGTTCCAGTCGCCGCAACAGATCGAGGCCGCGATCGCGCTGCATTTGTAGAGCCGATCGCATGCTCGGCTGCCGTTCGCGCGGTGAGCGATGAGTCG
>NZ_CVIW01000041.1:0-16154 GCF_001499715.1 Stenotrophomonas thermophila
ATCCATGCCGCGGACACTCCCGCAACCGGACCCACCCCGCCTTCGACAGCTTCCCGCGATCTGCAGGAGATCCACGCCATGCGTGGATGAATCTCCATCGGAATCGAATATTTCGAACTGGAATCGAAAAGCATCCACGCATGGCGTGGATCTACCGTGTCGACCAAGGTCGACACCTACCAACAGCCGCCGGAATCTGTCAGGGGTGGGGCGGTGTGGGCAGGCAGGACCGTTGGCGCCATGGATGGCGCCATCGAGCCCCATGGATGGGTTTACGGCGTGTCCTGCCTGCCCACACCGCCCCGCCCCCCACGGAAGCCAGCTGTTGCTGTTGCTTCGGCTGTTGCCATTGATTCGGCGGGTGCAGGGCTGCAAGCCCTGCTCGACCAACCCCTCACACCGTGATGGTCTGGGTCAGTGACTCCCACGTCGGTGGCACCGGCCACGCTGCGGCCTGGTTGCCATCCAGCACCCGCCGCAGGTCGCGCGGATCAACTTGCGGTGCCAGCACGTGCACCAGCTCCAGCGCGTAATCGCGCAGCACGCGGTCGCGCGGCAGCACCGCCCAGGCGATGCACTCGGCGATCGGGTCCGGGGCCGGCCACGAACGCAGGTCTTCATCGTTGGAACTGACCGCCATCTCGGCCAGCAGGCCCACGCCCAGCCCGGTGCGTACGTAGGTCTTGATCAGGTCCGCATCCAGCGCGGTCAATGCCAGATCGGGCACCAGCCCATTGGCGGCGAAGGCGCGTTGCAGGGATGAGTTCGGTCGGGTCGAGGATTCGTAGCTGATCAACGGCTGGCGGGCCAGCGCGGCCAGGTCCGGTGCGCGGCCGGCGCGGTCCAGCGGGTGCCCCTTGGGTACCACCACCAGGCGCCGCCACCGGAACAGCGGCACTGCGATGCCATCGGTGGGCTCACCGCCTGCGGTGCTGATGATCGCAATATCGGCATCACCCTGGTTCAAGCGGTCCAGCGCGTCTGCTTCACCGGCCTGCTGCAGGTGCACGCTGACCTGCGGGTAGGCCTGCTTGATCGCCGCCACCGCCGGCGGCAGCACGAAGCGCGCCTGGGTGTGCGTGGTGGTCAGGATCAGCTGACCCTGGCTCTCGCGACGCTGGTTTGCCGCGTAGGTGCGGATGTTGTTGGCCTCAGCCAGCACCGCGCGGGCGCGGGCGATGACCTCGGTGCCGGCCGGGGTGACCGACTCCAGGCTGCGGCCCTTGCGCACGAACAACAGAAAGCCGAGCTCGTCTTCCAGCTGCTTGAGCTGCTTGGACAGGCCGGGCTGGGTGGCGTGCACGCGCGAGGCAGCGAGCGTGATGTTCAGCTCGGCATCGGCGATGGCAACCAGGTAGCGCAGCTGGGTCAGCGTCATGGGAGGCAGGCGGCGTGGGGCGGAGGTCCACTCTAGGGTCAATTGCCGTCACCAGCTTATAACCAAAGGTTGTTTAAGAAAGGTATCTGGTCATTTCCGGGCGTCATATGCCGGCGCTACGGTCAGCCGGCAGCCGCTGGCCTGAACAGCCAGCCCTCCCCTTTGCCCGCCGAAGCCCGGCGCGGCCCCGTTTCCGGAGCGCTTCCATGGCCCTGTACGAGTCCATCCTCGATACCGTCGGCAACACCCCCATCGTCAAGCTGCAGCGCCTGGCACCGCCGCAGGTCAGCGTCTACGCCAAGGTCGAGTCATTCAATCCGGGCGGCTCGGTCAAGGACCGCCTGGCGCTGGCAATCATCCTCGACGCCGAAGCGCGTGGCCTGCTCAAGCCAGGCGACACGATCGTGGAGGCCACCTCGGGCAACACCGGCGTGGCGCTGGCGATGGTCGCTGCCGCGCGCGGCTACAAATTCGTGGCCACGATGGTCGAGACCTTCTCGGTGGAGCGTCGCAAGCTGATGCGCGCCTATGGCGCGAAGGTAATCCTGACCCCGGCCGCCGAGCGTGGCAGCGGCATGGTGCGCAAGGCGCGCGAACTGGCCGAGCAGCATGGCTGGTTCCTGGCCAGCCAGTTCGCCAACCCGGCCAATCCGGCTTATCACCGCAACACCACGGCCGCCGAGATCCTGCGCGACTTCGCCGGCAAGCGGCTGGATTACTTCGTCAGTGGCTGGGGCACCGGCGGCACGCTCACCGGCGTGGGCGAAATGTTGAAGGTCGCGCGCCCGCAGACCCGCGTCATTGCTACCGAACCCGCCGGCGCCGCCCTGCTCAAGGGCGATGATTGGAAACCGCACAAGATCCAGGGCTGGACCCCGGATTTCGTGCCGGACGTGCTCAACCGCGATGTGGTGGATGAACTGGTGTCGGTGGAGGATGACCGCGCCATCGCCACCGCGCGCCGACTGGCGGCGGAGGAAGGGATCTTCGTCGGCATCTCCGCCGGCGCCACCGTGGCCAGCGCGCTGGACGTGGCAGCCCGCGCTGAGCCGGGCTCGGTGATCCTGGCGATGCTGCCGGACACCGGTGAACGCTATTTCTCCACGCCGCTGTTCGCCGATGTGAACGAGGGTTCCGACGACGACTGGCTGGCTGGCCTGCCATGACGCAGGCCGCCGGGCATTGCCTGGCGCCACCGCCTGCTGCGGATCCGTGACCGCTTCAGCCTGCGTGAAGGCAGCGACCGCCATCGTGCGTGAAGGCCGTCGGATCGCAGCGCGTGAGACGGTCATGACGCAGTATCGATGCCCTGTCCCCTACCGTGGGGTACAGCCGGCGCAGATGCTGCGCGGAACACCTCACAGGCAGGAGACGGACGCATGAAGATCGAAGTTTGGCAGGGTGACATCACGACCCTGGCGGTGGATGCGATCGTCAACGCGGCCAACGAAACATTGCTCGGCGGGGGTGGTGTGGACGGCGCGATCCATCGTGCGGCCGGCCCCGCATTGCGGGCCGAGTGCGAGCGGTTGCCCGAGCTGCGCCCCGGCGTGCGTTGCCCGACCGGCGAAGTGCGTGCCACCGGCGCTTACGCCTTGCCGGCACGGCATGTACTGCACACGGTGGGCCCGGTCTGGCACGACGGCCAGCGCGACGAGCCGGCATTGCTCGCCAACTGCTACTGGAAATCACTGCAGCTGGCCGAGTCGCTGGGGGTGCAGTCGATCGCCTTCCCGGCGATCAGCTGCGGTGTGTATGGCTATCCGCTGTACCAGGCGGCGCAGATCGCCGTGACCGAGACACTGGCCTGGCAGCGCAGCCATGCGCAGCCGATGCGCATCGTGCTGGTGGCGTTCAATACCGCGACGGCCAAGGCGTACCAGCAAGCGTTGAGCGCCGCCGGGCAAGGCGCAGACGGCGAACCGCGCGGCTCGATGCTGTCGCCGCTGGGTGATGCGGGCTTCGCCGCCGCGCACTGAATCCGGCGGTCAGCGTCAAGGAAAAGGCCGGGCATTGCCCGGCCTTTCCTGTTGCGCCGTTGTCCACACTCCCACGGAGTGTGGAACGCGCTCAACGGCTGGCGGCTTCCACCGCGGCGGCATCATCGGCCGCAGCAGCGGCCGCGTCGGCAGCGGCACTTGCCGCCGAAGCAGCAGCCCCATCGGCGCTGGCGCCGTCCACCTGCACACGCACTTCCACCATGCCCGCGCCGTTGCTGAGGCTGGACACCTCGACGGTGTAATGACCGGCAGGCAACGCTTCTTCCAGGCGTGCGTTGGTATCGTTGCCACCGTCATCGTCGGTCAGTTCGACATCGCCGCCAACTACGCGCAGCACGGTATCGACCTGGCCGGAGATTGCATCCAGCCGCACATTGGTCGGACGGTCCAGCGTCAGCAGGAAGCGGCGGACGCCATCGTTATCGAGCATCGTGTACACGCTGCCGGACTTCGGCAGTGCGGTGCCATCGCGATCGACCAGGTTGCCCGGCAGCTCGATCCGATTGGCCGACAAGGTGAACATGCCACTGACGCCGTCGCCGAGGCCACGCGCGGTCAGCGTGTACTTGCCCGGCTTCAGCGACAGGGTCAGGCGCGAGTTGGTGCTGTCCCCGCCGTCGTCATTCTCGGCATCCACGCCCTGCCCGGACAGCTTCAGCACCGGGTCGAAGGCGTCCGAGACCAGCCGGATCTCGTACAGGCCCGCCTTGTCCACCTGCAACGTGTAGTCCTGCGAGTTGCTGGCCAGCATATCGACGATCTCGCCACTGCCCGCCAGCGGCTTGCCGTCGTACGGCTTCAGCTTCTCGGCGCGAAGGCGATAAGGGCCGAACGCGGTCGGGCCATCGGCGTTGACTGCCACCTGGTAGGTACCACTGCCGTTGGCACGGAAAGCCAGCGAGACGTCCCCCTCGCGCTCATAGCCTGTGTTGCTGGTGGATACCAGGCTGCCGTTGTTGAACACCGCAATCGAGCCGCTGAGGGCACCAGTGAGCTTCAGGCCGACCAGATCCCTGTCTTCCAGCTTGATCTGGTAGAGCTGGTGATGGCTGCCGTCATTGAAGTTGATGCCGCTGCGCGAGGTGATCTCGCCGGAGACCGGCTTGTCGAAATCGAGCGACGCGGCCTTGCCTGCCTCGGCACCGCCGCCACCGATGCGGTTGCCCCCGCCGGCGACCAGGACCGTGGCTACGGCCAGTGTGATTGCTGCCAAACGCATGTTGTTTCTCCTTGGCCTTCCATGTGGTTCCCACGCACCGGCCGGGCGCATGGGGGCGGAAAAGATACCCGCAAAAGCAAACGCCGGCGTGATGCCGGCGCTGCCTTGTTCATCCAGCGATGGGACGGATCAACCGTTCCACTTGCCCAGCGCGGCCAGGCCATTGTCCCTGGCGCGCTCGTACACGGTCTTCTGGGCAGCAGCGTAGTTGCCCTTCATGTCCTTGGCCCACAGCTTCAGCGCGGCCTGCTGCATGGCACGGCCGTAGGAGAAGCTCAGCGGCCACGGCAGGTTGCCCAGCTGGTTCATCGCGTTCAGGTGCTCGGTGGACTGCTCGTCGCTCTGGCCACCGGACAGGAACACCACGCCCGGCAGGATGGCCGGCACGGTGCTCTTCAGGCACATCACGGTCGACTCGGCCACTTCCTCGACATCGGCCTGCTCTTCACAGTCCTTGCCCGAGATGACCATCGAAGCCTTCAGGATGGTGCCTTCCAGCAGCACGTTCTGCTGGTACAGGGCGTCGAACAGCGAACGCAGGGTCGCTTCGGTGACTTCGTAGCAGGTCTCGATGTCGTGGTCGCCGTCCATGATCACTTCCGGCTCGACCATCGGCACCAGGCCGCATTCCTGGCACAGCGCTGCGTAGCGGGCCAGCGCATGGGCGTTGGACTCGATGCAGGTGCCCGACGGGATGCTCTCGCCGATGTTGATCACAGCACGCCACTTGGCAAACCGCGCGCCCAGCTTGTAGTACTCCTGCAGGCGCTCGCGCAGGCCATCCAGGCCTTCGGTCACCAGCTCGCCCGGGCAGCCGGCCAGCGGGTGCGCGCCCTTGTCCACCTTGATGCCCGGAATCATGCCGTGGTCGGCCATGTACTTGGCGAACGGCACGCCGTCCTTGGTCGACTGGCGGATGGTTTCGTCAAACAGGATGGCGCCGGAGATGTGCTCGTTGAGCTTCGGCGTGGTCAGCAGCAGTTCGCGGTAGGCACGACGGTTCTCCTCGGTGTTCTCGATACCGACGCCAGCGAAACGCTTGGCGATGGTAGCGGTGGATTCGTCGATCGCGATGATGCCCTTGCCCGGGGCAACCATGGCCTGGGCGGTTTCAGCCAGCTGTTCGATGCTCATGTACTTCCTGTGGCGGGTGCGGGAAAAACACAAGTATAGCCCCGCCGCCCGTTGCGCCGGCGTGCAGGCCAGAATGGAAACGATTCCAATGTCGGCGCAGGACAAGCGATGTCCTGCGGCACGGGGTCAGAGCCCTTGCGGGGATCCGACCCCGGCGGGCCTCAGAGGTCGCCCAGGCCGATGGCGCGGCCGTCCTCTCCCACTTCCAGCAGGCGCAGGGTATTGGTGGCACCGTGGGTTTCCATGTGCTCGCCACTGGTGAACACGACGCGGTCACCGGCCTGCAGCAGTTCGGCTTCCACCAGCAGGCGGATGCTGCCGCGCGCGGCTTCGCGCGGGGTCAGGCCCCGGCTGTCGAAGTTGATCGGGAACACATCGCGCATCAGGGCCATCTGGCGGCGCGCGCCGTCGTGGCGGGTGACTGCGAACACCGGCGCCTTGGCGCGGAACCGCGACAGGTAGCGGGCGGTGCCACCGGATTCGGTCATCGCCACGATCGCACGCACGCCCACGTGCTGCGACAGGAACATGGTGGCCATGGCAATCGCCTGGTCGGCACGTTCCAGATTACGCGGCGAGGCGTTGAAGTCGGTCTCGGTCTGGAACTGGCGCTCGGCACCCAGGCAGATACGCGCCATCGCTTCCACCGCCTTGACCGGCCAGGCACCGGCAGCGGTCTCGGCCGACAGCATCACCGCGTCGGTGCCATCGATGACCGAGTTGGCCACGTCCAGCACTTCGGCGCGGGTCGGGATCGGGCTTTCAACCATCGACTGCAGCATCTGCGTGGCGGTGATCACCACCTTGTTCTGCGCAAGCGAGGCCTTGATGATCTTCTTCTGCAGGCCGGGCAGCTCGGCATCGCCGATTTCCACGCCGAGGTCGCCACGGGCGACCATCACAACGTCACTGGCCTCGACGATCTCTTCCAGGTTCTCGATCGCCTCGGTGCGCTCGATCTTCGACACCAGCGCGGCATCGCAGCCGTGCGAGCGGGCGATCTCGCGCGCGTCGTTCATGTCCTGCGCGTTGCGGCAGAACGACACGGCGATGAAGTCGACACCGATCTTGGCGACGATGCCGATCAGTTCCTTGTCGCGCTCGGTCAGTGCGCCCAGCGAGAGGCCACCGCCCTGCTTGTTCAGTCCCTTGCGATCAGACAGCGCGCCGTCGTTGAGCACGGTGCTGATGATGCGCTCGCCCTGCACCTCCACCACCTGCAGCTGCATCAGGCCATCATCGAGCAGCAGGACATCGCCCGGGCCGACGTCCTGCGGCAGGCCGAGGTAGCTGACGCCTACCTGGGTCGCATCGCCGGGGCCGGCGTTGGTGCTGGCGATCAGGTCGAAGCGGTCACCCGCCTTGAGCTGCACCTTGCCTTCGGCAAAGCGCTCGATGCGGATCTTCGGGCCCGGCAGGTCGGCCAGGATGCCCACTTCCACGCCCACGCGGGCAGCGGCGGCACGCACTTCGGCGGCACGCTTGGCCTGGCCGGAGGGGTCGCCATGGCTGAAGTTCAGGCGTACCACGTTGACGCCGGCGCGGAACAGATCCTCCAGCACGCCCGGCGGATCAGTGGCCGGACCGAGGGTGGCAAGGATCTTGGTGCGACGCTGACGCTCGAACATGGTGAATGGGCCTCTCCCGGTAAAGGACGGAAATTAGCACATCCTTCACGTCGCATGTATACGGTTACAGCCTTGTGCCGCTTGTCTTCGCGGGTCATGGAACGGACATCACCCGGACATACGCCGGCGCAGGCAGTTCTGTAGAGCCGAGCCCATGCTCGGCTGGGCATAGGCCGAAGCAGCCGAGCATGGGCTCGGCTCTACAGGAGCCTAGGCCAACAGCGTCGTCAGCTGCGCCGGCTCACGGGCCAGCTGGCCGGCGCCGGCTTCGGTCAGTTCGGCCTCACCGCCAAAGCCCCACAGCACGCCCACACTGCGCAGGCCGTGGTGGCGCGCGCCTTCGATGTCCATGCGGCGGTCGCCGATCATCCAGCACTGCGCAGGCTGCACCTGCAGCCGACGCAACGCCTCGCCGACCAGTTCCGGCTTGTGGCTGCGCGAGCCGTCCAGGGTCGAACCGACGATTTCCTCGAACAGCCCGCCGAACGGCAGGTGGGCAAGGATGCGGCGCGCATGCGGCTCGTTCTTGGCCGTGACCACCGCTAGGCGGTGACCACGACCATGCAACGTGCGCAGGGTGTCCTCCACCTGCGGGTACACCGTGTGCTCGCGCCAGCCTTCGACATCGAAGCGCTCCCGGTAGTAGCCCACTGCCTGTTCCACCCGCGCCGGTTCACCGAACAGCGGCATGAAGGTGGTACGCAGCGACGGACCGATCCAGCCCCGCAGGGTGTCCTGCGGCGGCACCGGGTACTCCATCTTCTGCAGCGCATAGGCGATGCAGGCGGTGATGCCCACCTGCGAATCGATCAGCGTGCCGTCCAGGTCGAAGAACAGCACATCCTTGCCGCGCTCGCCACTCATGCGCCGCGCGCGTCGAGTGCGGCCACTGCAGGCAGAGTCTTGCCTTCCAGGAACTCCAGGAACGCACCACCACCAGTTGAGATGTAGCTGACGTCGCCGGCGATATCGAACTTGTCGACCGCGGCCAGGGTGTCCCCACCGCCGGCGATGGAGAACGCCTTCGAGCTGGCGATCGCGCGGGCCAGCGCTTCGGTGCCCTTGCTGAAGGCCTCGAACTCGAACACGCCGACCGGGCCGTTCCAGACCACGGTGCCGGCCTTCTCGATCAGCTGCGCGTACTGCGCGGCGGTCTGCGGGCCGATGTCCAGGATCAGGTCGTCTTCGGCAACGGCATCGACCGCCTTCACTTCCGCGGCAGCGTCGGGCAGGAACTGCTTGGCGGTGACCACGTCCACCGGCAGCGGAATGTCGGCGCCACGCGCCTTCGCATCGGCCACGATCTTCTTCGCCGTGTCCAGCAGGTCCGGTTCATACAGCGACTTGCCGACGTTATGGCCAGCGGCAGCAATGAAAGTATTGGCGATGCCGCCACCCACGATCAGCTGATCGACCTTGCCGACCAGGTTGGCCAGCAGTTCCAGCTTGGTGCTGACCTTGCTGCCGGCGACGATGGCAAGCAACGGCTTGGCCGGTGCATCCAGCGCCTGCGCCAGCGCGTCCAGCTCGGCCATCAGCAGCGGGCCACCGGCCGCGACCGGTGCGAAGCGGATGACACCATGGGTGGAGGCCTGCGCACGGTGCGCGGTGCCGAAGGCATCCATCACGAACACATCGCATAGCGCCGCGTACTTCTTCGACAGGGCTTCATCGTCCTTGCCCTCGCCGACGTTCATGCGGCAATTTTCCAGCAGCACCAGCTGGCCCGGCTGCACCTCGACGCCGTCGACCCAGTCACGCACCAGCGGAACCTCGCGGCCGAGCAGTTCGGACAGGCGCTGGGCCACCGGCGCCAGCGAATCGGCTTCGCTCCACACGCCTTCCTTCGGGCGCCCCAGATGCGAGGTGACCATCACCGCCGCGCCCTGCTCCAGCGCACGCTTGAGCGTCGGCAGCGAAGCGGTGATGCGCTGTTCGGAAGTGATGCGGCCATTCTCGATCGGCACGTTCAGATCCTGGCGGATCAGCACGCGCTTGCCGGAGAGGTCGAGGTCGGTCATGCGGACGATGGACATGGGCAACTCTTTGGCTCAGGGACGGGATGCCGGGGTACGGCAGACGGCCATTGTATCGGGTGCGGGTGGTGGGAGGGTCGATGCCTGCGGCAGGCAGAGGCGCACGGCAACGGCAACGGCAACGGCAACAGCAACAGCAACTGCCAAAGCGCTGACGCTTCATGATGCTGGGGGTGGGCCGGGGCGGTGTGGGCTGGCAGGGGGCGCCGTGAATCCGTCCATGGAGGCTTGGCAGCCGCATCCATGCGGCTGACACCCCTGCCAACCCACACCGCCCCGGCCTCGACAGGTTCATGTGACGGAGCGGATGGCAAAGGCAAGAGCGGTTTCTGATGTCGGATGGAGAAAGAAGGGGTCAGATCCGTTTTCCTGCGGAAAACGGATCTGACCCCGAGGGCCCCGCTGTTCTGTAGAGCCGAGCCCATGCTCGGCTGGAGATTTCGCGGAGAGCAGCCGAGCGTGGGCTCGGCTCTACAAGAAGCGCCCAGCGAAGCTGCATTGCTTTTGCTCTTCTTTTTTCTCTTCCGTGGGTGGACGCAACCGGAAACTGTCAGAGGCCGGGCGGGGTGGGTTCGCGGGGGTGTCAGCCGCATGGATGCGGCTGCCAAGCCTACAAGGACGTACTTGCGGTGTCCCCCACGAACCCACCCCGCCCGGTCAAGCGCGGCTTTTGCTTTTGCTTTGCACGACCAACCCCACCCACGAGGGGCTGCGCCGTTCGCCGGAACCTACGCCGAAGGCGCCGGCTTCTGCCGAAGCAGGCTGACCGCCAGGCCGCCAACAACCAACACACCCAGCCCCAGCAGCGCCCACAGCAACCACGCCTTCCAATCGTGCTGCGGCTTCAGCGCCGCATCGCCGGCCAGCGGTTCCGGACTGCCTTCCAGGCGCGCCAGCGTCGGCTGCCACGACGGATCATTACGCTGGCGCAGCTCTTCAATCAGCACGCCGATCGGCGCTTCCATGCGGCGCGCGGTCGCGCTGCCCACTGCCAGTGCGTATGGCGCTGCACCCTGGCTCAGGAACACCAGCACTTCGGGTTGATAACCCAGTCGCAGGGTGGGTGCGGTTGCCGTTTCGGCGGGGTTCGCCACCAGCTTCCAGTAACGATCGCGGTGCACGCCGCCCAGCGGTTGCGCGGCCGATTGCTGCCGTTGGCCCTGCGCGCCCTGCTGCAGCTGATAGGCAATCCACGGTGCGCTGCGGCGCTGCCACTCCGCGCTCTCGTCATCGCGGCTGAACAAAGTCCACTGCACCAGGCTGTTGTCAGTGCTGGCCACGTCGGCACGCGCCGCCGGGAAGCGGCCATCCATCTCGAAGGTGTATTCGCCCTTGCCCTTCGAGGTCGGTGCCAGCGACAACCACTCCCACGGCAGCGTTGCCGGCGCCGGCGGCAGCTCGGCCAGTACGCTGCGCAACGTTGGCAGACGGGCATCGCCCTGCGCCAGCACGCGCAGATAGCGCGCTTCCCCATCCACCTGCAGGCGGCGCTGCAGCAGGCGCTTGCCGGCACGCTGCAGATCCACCAGCGGGATGTCGCGGCCAAGTGCGCGCCAATGCTGCAGGTCGTCGCTGACGTCCAGCTGCACCTGAGCCTGCAACGGCTGGCCACTGTCGGCCCAATCCAGTACCAGCGCCGCCAGCGGTTGCTGGCCCAGCACACTGGCGTCGATCAGCCAGCCGCCCTGCCCGTTGGCCCTTGCACCGCCAGTCACGCGTGCTTCCACGCGACGGACACGGCCATCGGTATCGCGCTCGGTCAGCAACTGCAGGTCGTTACGCTGTGCTTCGGCCAGCGGCGGCAACGCGAACCACGGCAGTTCCCGCTGCACCGGCGGTTGTGCCAGCGGCTGGTCCGGCGCGAGCAATGCCGACGGCAACGATTGGCCGGCGGCATTGAACACCTGCACGTCACCCAGGTCTGCGCTACCGGAGCGACGGTAGATCGCCGGTTCCAGCACGACACGGTAGGCACCCGATTGTGCGCTGGACAACGTCAGCGGCCACTGTTCGGCGTACTGGGTACGGTAATCGGCAGCCTGTGCGGTGATGGCGGCCAGCATGCCGAACATCGCCGGCAGCAGCGCCCTGCTCCACGTCTTCATTGTTTTTCCTCCACGGTCGGCGCCGCGCTGGGCGGCGCCGGTGCCAGATAACCCACGACCGTGCACAGCAGGCCGTAGGCGATGAACGATGCGATGCCCAGCAGGTTGCCCAGGTGCTGGCGATCGACAAGCACCAGCTTGGCCAACACCACGCCCATCAGCACCGCTCCCACCATCCACAACACGCGCTGGCCACGGCGCGAACCCCAGACCCAGGCGATCACGCCGAGCACGCTCCACAGCACGGTCAGGCTGGTCTGCGCCAGGCTGGAACGCATCATCGACGAACTCCACGACAGGCCGCCCCACTGATGCACGCCATGCAGCACCAGGCTGGTCAGCGCGACGAAGATGGCCAATGCCAACAGCGGCAGCCGGATCGCCACCAGCGCCCGCGGTGCCCGCCCGCTGTACAGCCAGCGCGCCAGCAGCGCCAGGCTCAACCACTGCCCCAGCTCGGCCGGGTTCAACACCGGCAGCCACGGCAGCGGCGCTGCGTCACCCGGCAGCAACTGGCCGAACAGCCAGCCTGCGGACAGCAGGCCGAACAGCACGCACTGCAACGGCAGGCGCACGCTGTCGAAGGCAGCTCCCAGGGGCCACCGTAGTGCGTCCCAGCGCCACAACGACAGCGCCGCCATCAGCAGCCATGGCAGCGTGAACAGCAGCAGCGTCCAGCCCTGCGCCAGCCCGGCCTCGCCACCGCCCCACAGGGCCAGCAGCGAAAGCAGCGACGGCCACAGCAGCCACCACAGGAACTGCGCGATACGTGCCACGGTGTTGCCGCCCTGGCGCAGGCACAGCAACGTACGGACGCCCAGCGCCGCGAACACCGCCCAGGCCAGCGCGCCATAGCCGGCGAACGGCTGCTGGTGCGCATCGCTCTGCATCAGCGCCAGCGGGAAGCCCAGGGCCAGCATCGCCAGCGCGGAGACGCCCAGCGCGCGTGCCGGCTGGCGGCGCTGCATTTCAGCCGCCAGCCAGGCCGTGGCTGCGACCAGCACAAGCAGCGCGTCGGCCTGGGTGCGGTGCGGGAAGAAGCGGAAGATCTCGTGCACCAGCCCTCCCAGCCACCACAGCAGGCCCCACAGGTAGTAAACCAGTGCGATCTCGTGGCGCACCCTGCGCTGGTAGCTCCACGCCGACGCGAAGCCGGCAATGGCCAGCAGCAACGCGCCGATGGCGGTCGGGTTGAGCAGGAAGCGTGCGTCGTCGAGCCAGTGGTCGGCGCCGGCCACAAAGGCGAACGCAGCACCGATCTGCAGCAACGCGCCGGACACCTGCGGCAGCCAGCGCTTCTGGCGCAGGCCCAGCCAGGCCAGGCCCGCACCTTCCAGTGCGAACACCGCGCCGGTGGCACGCGCAGATAATGCCAGCGGCACCGCCAGCGTGGCGAAGCCCACCGCCAGCACCGCATGCGACTGCGCCAGCACGGTGTAAGACGCGCGCGCGATCAGTGCCCGCGCCAGTACGGCGTAGATCGCCGCCAGGCCCAGCGCGCACAGCGCCAGCGTCATCGGCTGCTCGTGCAGCATGCCCGCCTGCATCGAGAAGGCAACCAGGGGCGTGCCGAACACCAGGCTGCCGTCGACCAGGTCACGTCGCCCGGCGGGCTGCCGGCGCGCGTACAGCAGCGGGATCAACAGGTAGAAGGCGAAGAACAGCAGCAGGAACGGCTCGGTGCTGCTGAACTTGTCCGGCGCGTACTGCAACACGCCCCAGAACGTACCGATGCCGAAGGTAAAAGCGAAGCCAAGCAGGTTCAGCGCACGCCACGGACGGAACCAGGCGATGGCGAAGATGCCAGCGTTGAGCACCGCGTAGTAGCTGAACAGCCCCACGTGGTTGCCACTGCCGGTGGACAGCCACAGCGGCGCCATGAAGCCGGCGAGGATGCCCAGCACCGCCAACGTGCGCGAGTTCTGCACCACCGCCAGCACGCACAGGCCGGCCACCAGCGCGATCGAACTGGCGAAGGCAAACCCGGGGTTGAGCAGCTCGAACCGTTTGAAGGCGGCGAAGATGGTCAGCAGCAACACGCCGATGGCACCGCCCTGCAGTGCCAGTGCGAACAGGCGCCGGCGCTCGCGCTGGTGCCAGCCGAACGCCAACAGGCCCAGCGCACCCACGGTGACACCGGCCAGGCGCAGCTCGATCGGCAGCACCAGCCAGCCCTGGTCGCTGACGTACTTCAACAGCGCGGCAACACCGGCCAGCAGCACCAGCATGCCGATCTTGACCGGCACGTTGCCCTCGGTGAACCAGCGCTTGACCGCGCCGATGCCGCGCTCGATGAAGTTGGGCAGTGCCGGTTCGGGGGGCAACGGCGGCTGCACCGGCGCGGGTGGCACCGGCGGTGGTGCGACCGGGCGCGGCGCCTCCACTGCCGCAGACACCGCTTCGCGCACCGGCGGTGGCGTTGGCTGGGGCGGAGGCGGTGCGGCAGCCGCCCCCGGCCGCAGGAACGGCGGATCGGCGCCGGCCACAGGCAGGGGCGCAGACCGTTCCGGCGCAGGCTCGGCTGCAACCGGCCGGGCGGCCGGCGCGGCAGCCATGGCGGCTTCCAGCGCGGCCACACGGCGGCGCAGGCCAGCGATCATCACCAGCGCCACCACCAGCAGCAGCGGGATGGCCAGCAGAACCAGTACCACCAGGGCTATCAATGCTTCCATTGCATGCTTCCATTGCAATCCCGCGCCCCAGCGGCAGCGGTCGACCGGGCCATGCTACGACAGGGCCGGCCCCATAAACGACGAACCCCGGCCAGGCCGGGGTCCGCGTGCGATCTTCGCCGGCCTTACTTGGCGGCGACAACCTTGGCCATTTCCAGGCACTTGTTGGAATAGCCCCACTCGTTGTCGTACCACGACACGAGCTTGACGAAGGTGCCGTCCAGGGCGATGCCGGCGTCTGCGTCGAACACCGAGGTGTGGGTTTCACCGACGAAATCGGTGGCCACCACCTTGTCTTCGGTGTAGCCCAGGATGCCCTTCAGCGCGCCTTCGCTCTGTGCCTTCACTTCGGCGCAGATCTCGGCGTAGGTGGCTTCCTTTTCCAGCTCGACGGTCAGGTCGACCACCGACACGTCGGAGGTCGGGACGCGGAAGCTCATGCCGGTCAGCTTCTTGTTCAGTTCCGGAATGACCACGCCGACGGCCTTTGCCGCACCGGTGGACGACGGAATGATGTTTTCCAGGATGCCACGGCCGCCGCGCCAGTCCTTGTTGGACGGGCCATCGACGGTCTTCTGGGTGGCGGTGGCCGCATGCACCGTGGTCATCAGGCCACGCTTGATGCCCCACTTGTCGTTGATGACCTTGGCCAGCGGGGCCAGGCAGTTGGTGGTGCACGACGCGTTGGAGATGATCGCCTGGCCGGCGTAGGTCTTGTCGTTCACGCCGTAGACGAACATCGGGGTGTCGTCCTTCGACGGTGCCGACATGATGACCTTCTTCGCGCCGGCATCGATGTGCTTCTGCGCGGTTTCCTTGGTCAGGAACAGGCCGGTGGACTCGATCACCACGTCCACGTCCACCTCGTTCCACTTCAGGTTGGCCGGGTCGCGTTCCTGGGTCAGGCGGATCTTCTTGCCGTTGACCAGCAGGTCGTTGCCCTGCACCGCCACGTCGGCCTGGAAGCGGCCGTGCACGGAGTCGTACTTGAGCATGTACGCCAGGTAGTCCGGCTCCAGCAGATCGTTGATGGCCACGATTTCGATGTCGTCGCCGAAGTTCAGCACCGCCGAGCGCAGGACGTTACGCCCGATGCGACCGAAACCGTTGATACCAACCTTGATTGCCATTTCTCAAGCTCCTGCGGCCGCGACAG
The DNA here is from genome assembly GCF_001499715.1 of Stenotrophomonas thermophila. Lineage (NCBI taxonomy): Bacteria > Pseudomonadati > Pseudomonadota > Gammaproteobacteria > Lysobacterales > Lysobacteraceae > Stenotrophomonas > Stenotrophomonas thermophila. Next base: position 15,329 of record NZ_CVIW01000041.1, read on the forward strand.
GTGCGGCGGGATGGATAGGGCCCACAAGTCTAGCAAACCGCCGCTGGCCACCGTGGGCCAGTCGGGGGCCGCCGGCGGGCCCACGGACAGGATTTGATCCGGATCAAAGCGTTAGCACGGCGTGAGGCCGAGACTGTCGCCATCCACCCAGCAACGAGATCACCCCCATGCGCAAGACCTCCCCCCTGATCCTGGCCGGCCTGGCCGCAGCCTTGTCCCTCGCCGCCGCTCCGGCCATGGCCCAGTCCAAGGGCGACTGGACGATCTCGGCCGGCGTGCACCAGGTGGCGCCGAAGTCGAACAACGGCTGGCTGGCCGGCGGCACCCTGAAGGTCGACGTCGACAACGACGTGAAGCCGACCATCACCGGTGAATACTTCATCGCCGACAATCTGGGCATCGAAGTGCTGGCGGCGCTGCCGTTCAAGCACGACATCAACATCAACGGCCTCGGCCGCGTCGGCAGCACCAAGCAGCTGCCGCCGGTGGTCACCCTGCAGTACCATTTCAACAGCAAGGGCAAGGTGTCGCCGTTCATTGGTGCGGGCGTGAACTACACCACCTTCTTCAGCGAAGACACCACCGGTGCGCTGAAGGACAGCCGCCTGAAGCTGCAGGATTCGTGGGGCCTGGCCGCGCATGCGGGCGTGGACTTCGCGATCGGCGAGAAGGGCGCGCTGCGCGTTGACATGCGCTGGATCGACATCGACAGCAAGGTGAAGTTGAACGGCGAGAAGATCGGCACGGTCAACATCGATCCGCTGGTCTACGGCGCTTCGTACGTCTTCAAGTTCTAAGCGGTGTGTTGGGCGCGGGGGCTTCGCCC
>NZ_CVIW01000042.1:0-15314 GCF_001499715.1 Stenotrophomonas thermophila
CGGGCGTGGACGTGGCGCGCAAGCTGGTGATCCTCGCCCGCGAAGCGGGCCACGCACTCAGCCTGGAACAGGTGCAGGTGGAAAGCCTGGTGCCGGCGCCGCTGCGCGAGGGCAGCGTGGATGACTTCATGGCGCGGCTGGGCGAGTCCGATGCCAGCCTGCTGCAGCGCCTGCAGCACGCGCGTGCGCGTGGCGCGGTGCTGCGCTACGTGGCACAGCTGGGCGCTGACGGTGCTTCGGTGGGCCTGCAGGAACTGCCCGCCGACCACGCCTTCGCCAACCTTCGGTTGACCGACAACGTGGTGCAGTTCCGTACCCGTCGCTACTGCGACAACCCGTTGGTGGTGCAGGGTCCGGGGGCCGGCCCGGAAGTCACCGCCGCCGGTGTGTTCGCCGACCTGCTGCGGGTCGCGGCCGGTGAAGGAGCGCGCCTGTGATCGCACGTGCGTTCGCGCCGGCCTCGGTGGCCAACGTGGCGGTGGGCTTCGACATTCTCGGCCATGCCATTGCCGGTGTTGGCGATACCGTGAGCGTGCGCCGCATCGATGAGCCGGTGGTGCGCATCGAGGCGATCCATGGCAGTGCGGTCGAACTGCCGCTGGAGGCGGCCGGAAACACGGCAGGTGCGGCGTTGATGTCGCTGCGCGCAGGGCTGGGCCTGGACTTCGGCTTCGCGGTGGAGATCGACAAGGGCATTCCGTTCGGTTCCGGCATGGGCGGTTCGGCAGCGTCATGCGTTGCTGCGCTGGTTGCCGCCAACGCGCTGCTGGATGTACCGCTGTCGCGTGAGGCGCTGTATCCGTTTGCGCTCGATGGCGAAGCGGTGGCCAGCGGTGGCCGCCACGGCGACAACGTGGGGCCGCTGCTGCTGGGTGGTCTTGCGCTGTGTACGGCCGACCGCCTGCTGCCAATTCCTGTGCTGGCGGCCTGGCACAGCCTGCTGGTGCATCCGCACGCGGTGCTGGAAACACGCCGTGCGCGCCAGGTGCTGCAGGGCAGCTACGCGCTGGGTGAATTCGTGGCACAGAGTGCGAACCTCGCGCTGGTACTCAGTGGTTGCCATCGTGGTGATGCGGCGCTGGTGCGGGCTGGATTGCGCGATGTGTTGGTGGAGCCGCGACGGGCGGGACTGATTGGCGGCTTCGAGGCGGCTCGCGATGCGGCGTTGTCAGCCCGTGCAATGGGCGCAGGCATCTCCGGTGCCGGCCCCAGCGTGTTCGCCTGGTTCGAGGACGCCGACCAGGCCCGCGCCGCTGCCGCACCGGTGCAGGCCGCATTTGCCGCCGCCGGTTTCGACAGCGATGCCTGGGTGTCGCCGCTGGATGCACCGGGAGCCCGCTTGTGCTGAATCCTTCCCCTTTACTGGATACCGAACCCATGCAATTTGTTTCGACCCGGGGTCAGTCCCCGGCCGTTGGCCTCAGTGCGGCGATCGCTGCAGGATTGGCGCCCGATGGAGGGCTGTATGTTCCGCAGGTGCTGCCGGCGCCACGTGAGCTGCGGGCCGGCGCAACGCTGGCCGATACCGCCGCCGATCTGCTGGCGCCGTTCTTTTCCGGCGACACGCTGGAGTCTGCATTGCCATCGATCTGCCGCGAGGCGTTCGACTTTCAGGTGCCGCTGCGTCCACTGGGCGGCGGTGACCATGTGCTGGAGCTGTTCCATGGGCCGACGGCGGCGTTCAAGGATATCGGTGCGCGCTTCCTGGCCGGAACACTGTCGCGGCTGCAGGCCGGCAAGGACCGCGATCTGACGATTGTTGTCGCCACGTCTGGCGATACCGGCGCCGCCGTTGCTGCGGCCTTCCATCGCCAGCCCGGCGTGCGCGTGGTGGTGCTGTATCCGGATGGCCGCGTGTCACCGCGGCAGGCGCATCAGCTCGGTTGTTTCGGCGACAACATCCAGGCGCTGCGCGTGGCCGGCGCCTTCGACGATTGCCAGGCGATGGTCAAGCAGGCACTGGCTGACCGCGAACTGCAGGCGCAGGTGCCGCTGAGTTCGGCCAACAGCATCAGCCTCGGCCGCCTGCTGCCGCAGATGAGTTATTACGCGCATGCGGTGTTGTCCCATTACGCGACGCATCGTCGCCGGCTCAACCTGGTGGTGCCGACCGGCAACCTTGGCAATGCGATGGCGGCCGTGCTGGCGCGCGCGCTGGGCGTGCCGATCGGGCAGATCGCGCTGGCCACCAATGCCAATGCGGTACTGCCGGCGTATTTCAATGGTGGCGACTACCAGCCGCAGGCCAGCGTGGCCACCGTGGCCAATGCAATGGACGTAGGGGCGCCCAGTAACTTTGAACGCCTGCGCTGGCTTTACCTCGGAGATGACGCCGAGCTGCGCGCTGCGTTCCGCGCGTTCGCGGTGGACGACGTGACCATCCGCGCGACGATTGCGGCGGCGCACGCCAGCAACGGCGAACTGTTCTGCCCGCATACGGCCACAGCGGTGAAGGTGCTGCAGGACCTGCGTGCGCGCGGCGCCAAGGGCGACTGGGCGGTGGTGGCCACGGCGCATCCGGCCAAGTTCGAGGCGGTGGTCGAACCGTTGATCGGCGAACCCGTGGCGGTGCCGCCGGCGCTCGATGCATTGCTGCAGCGGCCCGCGCACGCGGAACCGTTGGCTGCGGAGTATGCGGCGTTGCGCGAGGTGTTGCTACGCTGATCGAAGGCATCTGGGGTTGCCGGCCAGCGGCCGGCACTACCGGGAGGCTGCAACGCGGGTTGGGCGCAACCGGATGGATGCAGTCCGGTAGTGCCGGCCGCTGGCCGGCAACCCCACCAACCGCGATGCGGTCAGATCAACCCTTCACCGGCCAGCGTGCGCAGTCCATCCTCATCGAGGATCTCCACCACGTTCAAATGGGGCAGGGCAATCAATCCCTGCTGGCGCAGCTTGGTGAAGGTGCGGCTGACCGTTTCCATGGTCAGGCCCAGATGGTCGGCGATGTCGCCTCGCCCCATCGGCAGCGATACGCGCAGGCCGTCACCACCGAGCCTGGCCTCGCGCGCGGCCAGGCGCAGCAGGAAATCAGCCAGCTTCTCTGCCGGCTGCAGGCGTGCCAGCGCCAGTGCAGCGTCCTGCGCGGCATCCAGTTCCTGGCAGGCACGCTGCAGCAGCTTGCGCTCCAGGTGCGGGAAGCGGCTGCGAAGCGCCTTCATCTGCGGCAGCGCGACACGGCATACGCGGCTGTCTGCGATGGCCTCGATATCGTAGCGGTGGTGGTCACTGCCGCTCAGGCCCAGGTAGTCGCCAGGAAGCACGAAGCCATTGATCTGGCGGCGGCCGTCGGCCAGGGTGCGTACCAGTCGCAGTGCGCCAGCGGTCAATGTATAGACATGGTCGCGCTCTTCGCCGGTGCGGGCCAGGGTACTGCCCATGCTGACCTGCTGGGAAACGGTGACCTGTTCCAGTGCCTGCACTTCATCGGGCGACAGCGCCGAGCACACCGCAAGGTGGCGAACCGAGCAGTGCAGGCAGTCCAGCGTGTTGCAGGACGGCGAGGCGGGATCGTTGGTGGCGGGCGGAGCGCCGGAAGGCCGTGACATGTTGCGGGGGCGTATCGCGGGCGGGGAGGGCCTTATGATACTTCAAGCGGCCGTTCGACCCTGCCCGAGGCGGGGGCGCTAGAATGTCGCCCCCTCCCACGTCCCGTTCCAGCAGGAGTTCCGCCCGTGATCAAGCCCCGTACCCCGCCCGGCACCCTTGAACTGCTGCCGCGCGAGCAGATTGCATTCCAGCGCATGCTGGACGTGATCCGCCGCAACTACGAGCGCTTCGGGTTCCTGCCGGTGGAGACGCCGGTGTTCGAACTGTCCGACGTGCTGCTGACCAAGTCCGGCGGCGAGACCGAGCGCCAGGTGTACTTCGTGCAGTCCACCGGTGCGCTGGCCAATGCGGCCGAATCGGGCGACCGTTCGCTGCCGGAAATGGCGCTGCGCTTCGACCTGACCGTGCCGCTGGCGCGCTACGTGGCCGAGCACGAACACGAGCTGACCTTCCCGTTCCGCCGCTACCAGATGCAGCGCGTGTACCGTGGCGAACGCGCCCAGCGCGGCCGCTTCCGCGAGTTCTACCAGTGCGACATCGACGTGATCGGCAAGGACAGCCTGAGCGTTCGCTACGATGCCGAAGTGCTGGCGGTCATCCACGCCGTGTTCTCGGAACTGCGCATCGGTGACTTCAACATCCAGCTGAACAACCGCAAGCTGATGCGCGGCTTCTTCGAAAGCCTGGGCGTGGCCGAAGGCGAGCGCCAGCTGGCGGTGCTGCGTGAAGTGGACAAGCTTGACAAGCGCGGCGCCGATTACGTGCGCGAGACGCTGGTGGGCGAGGGCTTCAACATCCCGGGCGAGCAGGTCGAGAAGATCCTGGCATTCGTGGCCGTGCGTTCGCAGGGGCATGCCGATGCACTGGCGCAGCTGGCCACGCTTGAAGCCAACGCCGGTTCTTCGGAGATCCTGCGCACTGGCGTGGCTGAACTGCGCGAGGTGCTGCAGCTGGTGCAGGCGCTGGGCGTGCCGGAAACCGCATACTGCCTGAACTTCTCCATTGCGCGCGGCCTGGACTACTACACCGGCACCGTCTACGAGACCACGCTGACCGACCACCCGCAGATCGGCTCGATCTGCTCGGGCGGCCGCTACGAGGACCTGGCCAGCCACTACAGCAAGTCGAAGCTGCCGGGCGTGGGCATTTCCATCGGCTTGTCGCGCCTGTTCTGGCAGCTGCGCGAGGCTGGCCTGATCGATGGCATCGAGGCCAGCAGCGTGCAGGCGCTGGTGGCGCTGATGGACGAGCAGGGCATGCCGCAGTCGCTGGACATCGCGCGTCGCCTGCGCGCCGGTGGCATCAACACCGAAGTGCAGATGGAGCCGAAGAAGATCGGCAAGCAGTTCCAGTACGCCGCCAAGGCGGGCATCCGCTTCGTGGTGTTGGCCGGTGAGGACGAGCTGGCGCGCGGGGTGGTGGCGGTGAAGGACCTGGTGCGCGAGCAGCAGTTCGACGTCTCCCGCGACGAGCTGGCCAGCACTTTGCAGGTGGAGCTGGAGCAGTCGAAGGTGATGTAACGGCCATTGGCAGCATGCAGCGTTTCAACGAAACGCCCACCCACCGGTGGGCGTTTTTTTTGCCATTGCCTGGGATCAGGGCAGTTTTCCTCCAGAAACGGATCCGCCCCCGCCAACCCTCAGCAACCTGGCATTTGACCTTGCTTCGCATGCAGCTGGCGCAGGGGCAGCGCCGCCCAGCCTCCCCCAGATTTGACGCGCTGCGCAAGAATGCGCTAATGTACTAACGCGCTATTACATTGATGCATGGAAACAGCCCCGTGAAAGCCCGCCCCGAGATTGCCGCCAAAGACCCCAAGGCCGACCTGGAAGCCCTGGCCCGGGCCTTTGCCGCCCTGCGCGAGCCGGAGCAGGTGGAAGCCTTCCTGCGCGACCTGTGCACTCCGGCCGAGCTGGAAGCCATGGCCGACCGCTGGAAGGTGGTGCCGCTGCTGCAGCAGGGCGTGCCGTACCGCGAGATCCACGAGCGCACCGGCGTCAGCGTGACCACCACCGGACGGGTGGCGCGCACGCTCGAGCATGGCCATCGAGGCTATGCCGCCGCCATCGACCGCCTTGCTTCGCGCTGATCCGCGCCCCGTTCCGAACTTCGAGACCTCCCCCATGAGTGCAACCCAGGCAGCGCCGGCGCGAGACCGGCTGCGTATCGCCATCCAGAAGAGTGGCCGGCTGGCCGAGCCCGCCCGCAACCTGCTCAGCGCCTGTGGCCTGAGCTGGCGCGAGAGCCGTGACAAGTTGTTCTGCTACGGCGAATCGCTGCCGGTGGACCTGCTGCTGGTGCGCGACGACGACATCCCCGGCCTGATCGCCGACGGCGTCTGCGACCTCGGCATCGTCGGCCGCAACGAGCTGGACGAGCAAGCCGCAGCACGTCGCCAGATCGGCCTGCCCGACGCCTACCAGGCGCTGCGCGGGCTGGGCTTCGGCCAGTGCCGGCTGATGCTGGCGGTGCCCGAGGAATGGCAGTGGCAGGGCCCGGCGCAGCTGGCCGGCACCCGCATCGCCACCAGCTACCCGGCCATCCTCACGCAGTGGCTGGCCGAGCAGGGCGTGGACGCGCAGGTGGTCGAGCTGTCCGGGTCGGTGGAAATCGCCCCGCGCCTGGGTACCGCCGACCTGATCTGCGATCTGGTGTCCAGCGGCGCCACGCTGCGTGCCAACCAGTTGACCCCGGTACACAATCTCCTCGACAGCGAGGCGGTGCTGGCTGGTGCGGTGCGCGTGCCGGATGATGCACGTGCATCGCTGCGCGCGATGCTGCTTCGTCGCCTTGACGGCGTGGTGCAGCGCCAGGACCGCAAGCTGCTGATGTTCCGCGCCAGCGAGGATCGCGTCGACGCGCTGGCGCAGTTGCTGGCCGATGCCGAGCCGCTGGTGCGGTTGCCGGCCGATGGCGGTGCGCTGCGCCTGCAGACCATGTGCCCCGGCCCGCTGAGCTGGCAGCGCATGGAGGAACTCGAGCGCGCGGGCGCGCAGGGCCTGATGGTACTGAGCGTGGAGCGGTCGCTGGCATGAACCGTCTGACCTGGTCCCGACTTGATGAGGCCGCGCGCAGCGCGGCATTGACCCGCCCGGTGCAGACCGTGGCGCAGCAGACCCGCGACGCGGTGGCGACGCTGATTGCACAGGTGCGCGCGCAGGGCGACGACGCGCTGCGTGCGATCACCGCGCGTTTCGATGGTGTCGAACTGGTCTCCTTTGAAGTGTCCGAAAACGAGTTCGCGGCCGCCGAAGCGGCGGTGCCGGCCGAACTGCGCCAGGCGATGGTCGAAGCTGCCGAGCGCATCACGCGCTTCCATGAGGCTGGCATGGGCAAGGGCTATGCCGTGGAGACCGCACCGGGCGTGGTCTGCGAACGCATGCTGCGGCCGATCGGCCGGGTCGGCCTGTACGTACCGGCAGGCAGTGCGCCGTTGCCGTCCACCGCGTTGATGCTGGGCGTGCCGGCGCAACTAGCTGGTTGCCCGCAGGTGGTGCTGTGCACGCCGCCACGCGCCGACGGCAGTGCCGATCCGGCAGTGCTGGTAGCCGCCCGCCTGACCGGCGTGCAGCGCGTGTTCAAGCTGGGCGGCGCGCAGGCGATCGCCGCGATGGCCTATGGCACCGCCAGCGTTCCGGCCTGCGACAAGCTGTTCGGGCCCGGCAACAGCTTCGTAACCGAAGCCAAGCAGCAGGTCGCGCAGGATGGCGCCGCCGCCATCGATATGCCGGCCGGTCCCTCCGAAGTGCTGGTGATTGCCGATGCTGGTGCCAATCCGGCGTTCGTCGCCGCCGACCTGCTGTCGCAGGCCGAGCACGGCCCGGATTCACAGGTGCTGCTGCTGACCGACGATGCCGCGATGCTGGCCGCGGTCGAAGTCGAGGTGGAGCGCCAGGTGGCCTTGTTGCCGCGCCAGCAGATCGCGCGCCAGGCCTTGTCGGCCTCGCGCCTGATCCAGGTCGATTCGCTGGAGGAAGCCTTCGCGATCAGCAACCGCTACGCGCCCGAGCACCTGATCCTGGCGCTGCGTGATCCGCGTGCGTGGCTGGACAAGGTGCGGGCGGCCGGCTCGGTGTTCCTCGGCGACTACACCCCCGAAGCACTGGGTGACTACTGCAGCGGCACCAACCACGTGCTGCCCACCGCCGGTGCCGCACGTGCCTACAGCGGCGTCAGCGTTGCCAGCTTCCAGAACCTGATCAGCGTGCAGAGCGCCAGCGCTGCGGGATTGGCGGCAATCGGCGGCTGCGCGCGCATCATCGCCAGTGCCGAAGGCCTGGATGCGCATGAGCGTGCGGTCGCAGTGCGCATGGAGGTGGCAGCATGAGCACGGCGATCGATGACGTGCTGGCCCTGGTGCGCCCCGATCTGCAGGCCTTCGCTGGCTACAGTTCGGCGCGCAGCGCGGCGGTGCAGGGCGAGGTCTGGTTGAACGCCAACGAGTCGGCATGGGCCAATCCGGCAGACGCCGCCGGCAGCAGCCGTCGCTATCCCGAACCGCAGCCGTTGGCATTGCGTGAGGGTCTGGCGGCGCTGTACGGCGTGACGCCACAGCAGCTGCTGATCGGTCGCGGCAGCGACGAAGCCATTGATCTGCTGGTGCGCGCGCTGTGCGTGCCGGGCCGCGATGGCGTGCTGGTCACGCCGCCGGTGTTCGGTATGTACGCTGTCTGCGCACGCCTGCAGGGTGCCGCATTGATTGAAGTGCCGCTGGTGGACAGCGAGGATGGCCTGCGCGCCGACCTGGATGCGGTGATCGACACCGCCAGGGCACGCAATGCCAAGCTGGTGTTCCTGTGCGCCCCGTCGAACCCGGCCGGCAGTGATATCGCCCTGGACGATGTCGAACGGGTGGCAGTTGCGCTGCGCGGGCAGGCGCTGGTGGTGGTGGACGAGGCCTATGTCGAGTACGCAGGGCGCGCATCGGCCAACACGCTTCTGGCCGCACATGCCAATCTTGCAGTACTGCGCACCTTGTCCAAGGCGCACGCGCTGGCTGCTGCCCGCGTCGGCACCCTCATCGCCGCCCCGGAGCTGATTGCCGTGCTGCGCCGCTGCCAGGCGCCGTACCCGGTGCCGACGCCGTGCGCGGAACTGGCGGTACAGGCGCTGCAACCCGCCGCGCTGGCCCGCACCGCCGAGCGCGTAGCCACGGTGATTGCCGAGCGCGAACGTCTGCGCGTGGCGCTGCCGGGCCTGCCCGGCGTGCGTCGGGTGTACACCTCCGCAGGCAACTACCTGCTGGTCCGCTTCACCGATGCCCAGGCCGCGTTCGATACGCTGCTGGCTGCGGGCGTGGTGGTGCGCGACCAGCGCGCCGCGCCGCAGCTGGACGATGCATTGCGCATCAGCATCGGCAGTCCCGCAGAGAATGACCGCGTGCTTGCGGCCCTGTCGGCGCGGAGGGCCGCAGCATGACCCCGATCCTGTTCATCGACCGCGACGGCACCCTCATCGAGGAGCCGTCCGACTTCCAGATCGACGCCTACGAGAAGCTGCGCTTCGTGCCGCAGGTGATCCCGGCGCTGCTGAAGCTGCGTGATGCCGGCTACCAGTTCGTGATTGTCACCAACCAGGACGGCCTGGGCAGCGACAGCTACCCGCGCGCCAGCTTCGATGGCCCCAACGACCTGATGCTGCAGATCTTCGAGAGCCAGGGCATCACCTTCCGTGATGTGCTGATCGACTGCAGCTGGCCGCAGGACAATGCGCCGACCCGCAAGCCGGGCATCGGCCTGATGACCGCCTACCTGCAGGACCGGAGCATCGACTGGGCGCGCTCGGGCATGGTTGGCGACCGCATCACCGACCTGCAGTTCGCCGAGAACCTCAACATCCGTGGCTTCCAGCTGCGGACCGCGCAGTTCGGTGGTCAGTGGGACTGGCCGGGCATCGCCCACGCGCTGGCCGACGCGCCGCGTACCGCCGTGGTCCAGCGCAATACGAAAGAAACGAAGATTCGCGTAGAACTCGATCTGGATCGTGCGGGCGATGCGCGCATCTCCACCGGTCTGCCGTTCTTCGACCACATGCTGGAGCAGATCGGCAAGCACGGTGGCTTCGCGCTGGACATACAGGCCGAGGGTGACCTGCACATCGACGAGCACCACACCATCGAGGACACCGGGCTGGCCCTGGGCCAGGCCCTGCGCGAAGCACTAGGCGACAAGCGCGGCATCGGCCGCTACGGTTTCACCCTGCCGATGGACGAGACGCTGGCCAGCGCCGCACTGGATTTTAGCGGCCGCCCGTACTTCGTGTTCGAAGGTGAGTTCAAGCGCGAGCGCGTGGGCGATATGCCGACCGAGCTGGTGCCGCACTTCTTCCGTTCGCTGTGCGATGCCAGCGGTTTGAACCTCAACCTGCAGGTGCGCGGCGACAATGATCACCACAAGGTCGAGGCCTGCTTCAAGGCGCTGGCGCGCGCGCTGCGTCCGGCGCTGGCCCGGCAGGGCACGGCACTGCCGAGTACCAAGGGGGCGTTGTGAGCGATGTTGCGCTGATCGATGCCGGTGGCGCCAACCTGGGCTCGGTGCGCTACGCACTGGAGCGCCTGGGCGCGACGGTGCGGCTGGTGCGCGATGCGGACGGCCTGGTTGGTGCGCGGCGGGTGATCCTGCCCGGCGTCGGCGCCGCCGGTCCCGGCATGCAGCGCCTGCACGCTCAGGGCCTGGTGGAACCGCTGCAGCGACTGGAGGTGCCGTTGATGGGCATCTGCCTTGGCATGCAGCTGCTGTTCGAACGCTCCGAGGAAGCGGGCGTAGAGACACTGGGACTGATTCCGGGCGTGGTACGCAAGCTGGTGCCGGCCTGTGGCATCCGCGTGCCGCACATGGGCTGGAACCGCCTGCTGCCGCTGCGCGAATCGCTGCTGCTGCGCGGTGTGCCGGAGCGCGCCAGCGCCTACTTCGTGCACAGCTATGCGGCACCCCTCAATACCCACACCGTCGCTGCCTGCGACCACGGTGGCCTGTTCACTGCCGTGGTGGAGCAGGGGCGTTACTACGGCGCACAGTTCCACCCCGAGCGCTCCGGCGAGACCGGCTCGCTGATGCTGCGCAACTTCCTCGAGGGCACGGCTGCATGAGTTTCATCATTTACCCCGCGCTGGATATCCGTGATGGCCGCGTGGTGCGGCTGCGCCAGGGCGACTACGCGCAGGAAACCTCGTATGGCGACGACGCCCTGCCGCGCGCGCAGGCCTTTGCTGCGCAGGGCGCGCAGTGGATGCATCTGGTCGACCTGGACGCTGCGCGTGCCGGTGGCTACACCCTTGCGCCGCTGCTCGCGTCGATCCGTGCGCAGACGCCGCTGCAGGTGCAGACCGGCGGTGGCGTGCGCGGTCGGGACGACGTGGCGCGCATCCTTAATGCTGGCGCCTGCCGCGTGGTGGTCGGTTCGCTGGCGGTGCGCCGCCCCGATGAAGTGGTCGGCTGGCTGGAGGAATTCGGCGCCGAACGCATCACCATTGCGCTTGACGCCCGCCAGGATGCACAGGGCCAGTGGCAGCTGCCGGTGCACGGCTGGACCGAGAACGCCGGGGTGACCCTGGACGTTCTGGCTCAGCGCTACGCACGCGCCGGCATGCGCCACCTGCTGTGCACCGACATCGCCCGCGACGGCATGCTGGCCGGGCCCAACATCAGCCTCTACCAGCACCTGTCGGCGCTGCTGCCGGGCGTGGCGGTGCAGGCGTCCGGCGGCATCCGTGACGTGGCCGACGTTGCCGAAGCGCGACGTGCAGGCTGCGGTGGCGCGATCCTTGGCAAGGCGCTGCTGGAGCAGCGCATGGACCTGTCGGAGGCACTGGCATGTTGAGCCGGCGCATCATTCCGTGCCTGGACGTGCGCGATGGCCGCGTGGTTAAGGGCGTGCGTTTCCGCGACCACGTCGACATGGGCGATATCGCCGAGCTGGCGCAGCGCTACCGTGACCAGGGCGCCGACGAGCTGGTGTTCTATGACATCGGCGCCAGCCCCGAGGCGCGGTCAGTGGACGTGGCCTGGATCGAGCGCATCGCACGCCTGATCGACATTCCGTTCTGCGTGGCCGGTGGCATCGACAGCGTGGAAACCGCGCGCCGCGTATTGTTCGCCGGTGCCGACAAGGTGTCGATCAATTCGCCGGCGCTGGGCCGGCCGGAGCTGATCACCGAGCTGGCGGACGAATTCGGCGTGCAGTGCGTTGTGGTGGGGGTCGATTCGGTGCGCGAGGCCGACGGGCAATGGCGGGTGCGTCGTTTCAGCGGCGATCCGGACAAGACCCAGGCGGTGCCGCTGCGCACGCTCGACTGGATCGTCGAAGCGCAACGGCGTGGAGCCGGCGAGATCGTGTTGAACTGCATGGACAGCGATGGCGTGCGCCGCGGCTACGATGTCGTGCAGCTGCAGCAGGCGCGGGCGCTGTGTCAGGTGCCGCTGATTGCCTCCGGTGGTGCCGGAGCGATGGAGCACTTCGCAGAAGCCTTCGACCAGGCCGACGTCGATGGTGCACTGGCGGCGAGCGTGTTCCACAGCGGCGCCATCGCCATTCCAGAATTGAAGCGCTACCTGCGCGGACAGCAGATCGAGGTGCGGGATGTCTATTGAAGTCAGGCCGTCGTTGGACGCATTGCAGGCGCTGGACTGGAGCAAGGGCGACGGCCTGCTGCCGGCCGTGGTTCAGGATGCCGACACCCTGCAGGTGCTGATGCTGGGCTATGTGAGTGCCGAATCGCTGGCGGCCACGCTGGCCATCGGCCACATGACCTTCTTCAGCCGCAGCAAGCAGCGGTTGTGGACCAAGGGCGAGCAGTCCGGCAACGTGCTGGTGGTGCAGTCGATCAGCGTCGACTGCGATGCCGATACTTTGCTGGTGATGGCACGGCCGGCGGGGCCAACCTGCCACACCGGTGCAGAGAGCTGCTTTGACCAGGCGCCGAAGGATTTCCTGGGCGGGCTGGGCCAGCTGGTGGCGATGCGTGAGGCGCAACGCCCGCCGGGCAGCTACACCACCAGCCTGTTCGAGGGCGGCATCCGCCGTATCGCGCAGAAGGTGGGCGAGGAGGGCGTGGAGACCGCATTGGCCGCCGTGGCGCAGGATGACGAGGCATTGCTGGGCGAGGCGTCGGACCTGCTGTACCACCTGCTGGTGCTGCTGCGCGCGCGCGGCCTGTCGCTGGATGATGCGCGCGCGGTACTGGAAAAACGCCATCGTTGAAGTGCGGTAGTGCCGGCCGCTGGCCGGCAACCTCATCATCTTCGGGCATCTAGGGCTTGCCGGCCAGCGGCCGGCACGACCCGCCGGCAATGCAGCCGAGCGTGGCTCGGCTCTACAATACCGCGTCTCTTTCTGCCGGATGCCTCCCATGAAACTGCCTGCCGCCTGGCTGTGCTGCCTGTTGCTGACCTCGCCGGCCTGGGCTGCGGACACCGTGGTCAGCGGCAAGGTGTATCTGGAGCGTGACGGCAAGCCTGGCCGCGGTGCGACCGATCCGGGCCTGGCCGGGGTGCAGGTTTCCAACGGCGAGACCATCGTCAAGACTGCCGCTGACGGCAGCTACAGCCTGCCGGTGCGCGACGGCCAGACCGTATTCGTGATCAAGCCTGATGCGTATTCCTTCCCGAAAGCGGCCGACGGCCTGCCTTCGTTCTGGCGGCACTATCGCCCGAACGGTTCGCCGGCGTTGAAGTACGGCGGCATCGCCGCGACCAGCGACGTCACCCGCAACTGGGATTTCGCCCTGCAGTCGGATCGCCATGACAGTCGGCGCGGCTTCCAGATGCTGGTGTTCACCGACTCCCAGACCGCGAGCCTGAAGGACATCGGCTACTACCAGCAGTCGATCGTGGCGCCGCTGGTCGGCCAGACCAAGGCGCGCATGGGCACCACCCTGGGTGACATCGTCAACGATGACTTGACTCTCTACCCGGCGATCAACAAGGTCACCACCGGACTTGGCGTGCCGTGGTTCCATGTGCCGGGCAACCACGACCTCGATTTCGATGCGGCCAGCGACGAACACTCGCTGGACAGCTGGCGCAACATCTACGGCCCGGACACCTACGCGGTGGAAGAGGGCGGCGCCAGTTTCGTGTTCCTGGACGACGTGGTGTACGACCCCAAGGCCAGGCCGAAGTACATCGGCGGCCTGCGCGAAGACCAGTTCGCCTTCCTTGCCAGCTACCTCAAGGGCCTGCACAAGGACCGCCTGCTGGTGCTGGGCATGCACATCCCGCTGTTCGACGCGGCGCCAGGGCGCGAGACCTTCCGCCATGCCGACCGCCAGCGCCTGTTCGACCTGCTCAAGGACTTCCGCAACGTGCTGGTGCTCAGTGGCCACAGCCACACCCAGCAGCACGTCTACCACGGCAAGGCCGACGGCTGGAACGGCGACAAACCGCTGCACGAATACAACGTGGGTGCCAACTGCGGTGCGTTCTGGTCGGGGGTGAAGGATGCCGCAGGTGTGCCGGACAGCACCATGAGCGATGGCACGCCGAAGGGCTACGCATTGCTCGACGTGGCCGGCAACGGCAGCTATCGCCTGCAGTACCGCGTGGCCGGCAAGCCGGCCAGCGAGCAGATCGGCCTGCATGCGCCGAAAGTGCTGCGCCAGGGGGCTTACCCGGCGTGGGGCATCTATGCCAACGTCTACATGGGTGAGGATGCCAGCGTGGTTGAGTACCGCGTTGATGGCGGCGCTTGGCAGCCGATGAAGCAGGTCAGCCAGCCCGACCCGCGCCTGATGGTGGAGAACGTGGCCGACGATCTGGCTGACAGCCTGCGTGGCTACGACCGCTCGCCGGAGGCCACCGCGTCGCCGCACCTGTGGCGTGGCGCGCTGCCGACCGACCTGGCCGTGGGCAGCCACAAGGTCGAGGTACGCTCCACCCAGCCCGATGGCGCGGTGTTCACCGCCACCACCCGCTACAGCCTGCAGACGGCCCAGCCCTGACACGCCGCAAGGCCTCTCCAGCGAAAGGTCCCCGCATGGATATCCGCTTCATGGCCGGCACCACGCCGGTGACCCTCAGCCGCCATTGGTTCACCGGCGCGATGCTGCTGCAGAGCGCTACCGAGAAGGTCTGGGTGCAGCACCCGCTGCATCCGGGCACGCACTTCTCGTTCTCGCTGGTACAGTCGTGGCTGCGCCACATCGCCGGCCACGAAGTGCTGGTCGAGCGCACCCGGCCGCTGCTGTTCGCCGGCTTCCGCCCGCAGCGGCTGCGCGTGCTGGTGGATGGCGTGCAGGTGGCCGAACAGGAAGGCTTGTAGGCCAACCTGAACCGCCGGCGTGCTAGGCAAAGCCGCCCCGATGCCTGAGAATCGAAGCGATTCAATCGATCCAAGCAGGCCAGGCCAGCGTGACCATCGCAGCAGCGTCCACGGTTTCCACCGACTCCGCCCGCGGCGGTCTTCCGCGCAGTCTCGTTGTCGCCGATGTCGGCGGCACTTTCGCCCGTTTGGCGCTGGCTGAAGCGCAACCCGGCCACGCACCACGGCTGGGCAGCCACCGCACCTATGCCTGCGCCGAGCACCCCAGCCTGGCGGCGATCCTGGCCGATTTCACCGCTGGCCTCGGCCAGCCGGTGCAGACCGCGGTGGTCGCCATCGCCGGCCTGCTCGATGGCGATGTACTGATCAATTCCAATCTGCCGTGGACGGTCTCGCTGTCGGCCACCCGCGCGCAGTCCGGGCTGCATGAGCTGCAGTTGATCAATGATTTCGAAGCGGTGGCGCTGGCCATCCCCTATCTGCAGCCGGATACGCTGGTGCCACTGAAC
>NZ_CVIW01000043.1:0-14955 GCF_001499715.1 Stenotrophomonas thermophila
CGACTGCCCCTGGCGCCATGGGGGTCAGCGCCCTTTCCTGCGGAATGGGGTCCGACGCCGATTGCTTACGACTTCTTGATGGCGTGCCCACCGAACTCGTTGCGCATCGCCGACAGCAGGCGGTCGGTGAACGAGTTGGATTCGCGCGAACGCAGGCGTTCCAGCAGCGACAAGGTGATCACCGGGGCGGGCACGTCCAGCGCGATGGCTTCGGCGACGGTCCAGCGGCCTTCACCGGAATCCTCCACATACGGCGCGATGCCATCCAGCGACGGATTGCGCTTGAGTGCTTCGGTGCTCAGGTCCAGCAGCCACGAACGCACCACGCTGCCGTGCCGCCAGACTTCGGCCACCTGGGCAAGGTCCAGCTCCATCTCCTGCTTGCGCTCCATCAGCGCGAAGCCTTCGGCGTAAGCCTGCATCATTCCGTACTCGATACCGTTGTGCACCATTTTGGTGAAGTGGCCAGCGCCGGATGGGCCGACACGCGCCCAGCCGCGGTCCTCGGCCGGTGCCAGCGTACGCAGCAGCGGCGCGATC
This sequence comes from Stenotrophomonas thermophila, assembly GCF_001499715.1. Taxonomy (NCBI): domain Bacteria; kingdom Pseudomonadati; phylum Pseudomonadota; class Gammaproteobacteria; order Lysobacterales; family Lysobacteraceae; genus Stenotrophomonas; species Stenotrophomonas thermophila. The sequence goes on from NZ_CVIW01000043.1 coordinate 541, forward strand.
TGCTCCACCACCGGCGCTTCGCCACCGACCATCAGGCTGTAGCCTTCCTGCAGGCCCCACACGCCACCGCTGGTGCCGCAGTCGACGTAGCCCAGGTCGTCCTCGGCCAGCGCCTTGGCGCGGCGGATCGAGTCCTGGTAGTTGGAGTTGCCGCCGTCGATGACGATGTCACCCTCGGCCAGGTGCGGGGTCAGCTGGCCCAGGGTCTGGTCGACGGTTTCGCCGGCGGGCACCATCAGCCACACCACGCGCGGCACCGGCAGCGCGGCCACGGCGGCGGCCAGCGAATCAACCACCTCCAGGCCGGCCTCGGCGGCGCGCTGGCGGGCGCCTTCGCCCGGGTCGTAGCCGACCACGCGGTGGCCGCCGCGGTGCAGGCGCTGGGCCATGTTGGCGCCCATGCGGCCGAGGCCGATCATTGCAATATCCATTGTTTCACCTTCAGTTGGGGTCTAGGGTCAGGCTGCCTGGCCTGCCGGTAGCCGCGCAGTGGCGCAGCTGCGCCTCGCGCCAACGCCGGTAGAGCGTGGTATGCAGATTGTGCACCGCCAGGTCGATCGAAAAGGGGGTTCGCGGGTTGCGGTCGAGCAGGCGGGCGATGTGGTAGCCGATGGGACGTATACCGCGCGGATGCACATAGATCACGAACTGCTGGTAGAACGGATCGTCCAGCAGGCGGTCCATGCGTGCCAGCGTGGCCTGGTAGCGCGGCGCAAGCGCCGCGCGCACCTCAGGGTCGCGCTCGAACAGCAGGCGTTCGAAGTAGCGCTGGCCGGTGCGCGGGATGTCCTGCGCGAGTTTCCATAGTTCGACGTTGCGCTGGTCGTACCAGGCCAGGCCGCCATGCGTGGCCAGCGCCCGCGCAGCGCCCTCGCCCACGTCGACCACCACGAAGTTCTCGGCCTGGTTGCTCAGGTCGTCCAGCGTGGCCTTGTCGTATGCATGCTCGATGAAACCAGGCACACCGACGAACGCCTGGCGCCCCATCGCCGAGGTACGCACTGCCTTGCCATCGGCGAAGAAATCGCCGGCATGCGCGCCAAGCAGGATGCTGTCGGTCCCATGCAGGGCGAGAAAGGTGCCGATCGACAGCTCATCCGCAGAGAACTCCGTATCGAAGGCAGCATCGCCATACAGCTCGCGCTGGGTGGCCAGCTGCGCGACCTGGCGGCCGACACCGCATTCGGCACGCACGGCACCGTTGTAGAACGCCTGCAGCGCCTTGCTGTTGCCCGCGCTGGGAACGAAACCGCGGCCAAGACTGTGCGTACGCTGCCAGCCTTGAGCGCGCGGGCCCTGCAGGCCGAAACCGATCCAGCCCATCTGCAGGCCGAAGAAGCGGAAGCGGGTGTTGGCCTGCAATGCCGAGGCGGCGCGTTGCGTGGCCGCCCCCAGCCGGAACGCATAGGCGCAGATCGTGGCCGGATCGTCCAGCAACTGCTGCAGCAGCGCCTGGCGTGCAGCAGCGGGCATGTGCGCCGGCCAGCGCACGTGCAGATCGCCTGCTGCCTGCGCCTCGGCCAGCGACGCACGGGTGCACACCGCACCACCATGCACCTGCGGCTCCTTCAGCGCGGCCTCGTCGAAGCGCCAGCCCAGCCGCAGCAGCAGCCCCTGGGCGCAGTCGCCGGCTGTGGCCGCCACGCCCATCACAGGCGCGAGCAACAGGGCCGCGCCCATCAGCCAGCCGTGCACGTTCACCCTTGGTCCGTGCGGACCGGCGCGGGCTCAGGAACTGCTGCGGGTGGTGGCGGCGGTGGCGTGCCCGCAGCCTGTGGCAGGTACTGCTGCAGGCGCTGGAAGAAACGGCGATAGAAATCGGCGTCGGTAACCGTGCTGCTCGCCACTTTCACCAGCGAATCGTCATTGCTGCCGAACGGCAGTGATACCGAGCCCAGTGCACCGACGCCGACACTGGCGGACGTCGGGCTCTTCTTCAACGCATAACGGTCCTGCACGGCGCTTACGAACACCAACGCCTGATCGCCCCGGGGCGCACAGGAGATGCGCAGCACCAGCTGCTCATGGTCGTCTTCGCGCGGCTGGAAGTTCTTGTTGCCTTCCACCTGTGCGTCATCGGCACGGGCGATGGCGTACCCTTGGCTGAGCAGGGTGCGCCGCGCCGCTTCACAGGCATCGCCGGGGCGGCCATCGACGGTACGCGAGAACGTGTCGCCGGAATCGAAGGATTCGCGCAGCAGCGTGCTGTCTGCGGCACGGCCACCACAGGCCGACAGGATCAGGGCGCTGCCAAGCGCCACAACAGCACTGGAAACGAGGGAGGACCGCATGGGTGCTCCTGCGAGGACGGTACCGGCAAGGGTAGCCCCGTTGCTGTGTGCGGCAGGTCGAAAGCACCCGCGTCAGGCGGCCCCGTTTGCAGCCGGTTCATGCACGAAAAAAGCAGAAGGGCCGGCAATGCCGGCCCTCGGGTATCACATACCGTGTCCGGCTCAGTCCGCCCAGCGACCGGCGCCGGTCGACTGCGGCAGCACCTGTGCCGACAGCGGGCGGTCGTTGGCCAGCAGGTTCACCGCATCGGCCAGGATGGACGCCGACTCGCGCAGCAGCGGGTCCGGGCGCTTCTCGGCCGCCTTCTCGCGCGCGGCGTCCTTGACGATGTCGCGCTCGTTGCCCGTCAGGCCGTCATCGCTGCTGTCATCGGCCAGCGGGTCCAGGGCCAGGCCCAGCTCCTTGCGCTGCAGCTGGCGTTCCTTGCGCTGGGCATCCTGGCGCTCACGCTCGGCGCGGCGCGTGGCCTCGTTGAGCGAGATGTACTTCTTGGCCGCCTCGGTGCGGAACTGTTCCACGTCCTCGTTCCACCACTGGAACTCCCTGTCGGTGGCGATGCGTGCGTCGTGGCGGGTTTCCAGCTTCGGCAGCAGCGGCGCGAAGTTGCCGTACTGGGTGTGCGGCACGGCGGCGATGCGGGTCCACGGCAGGGCGTTGTCGTAGGTGCTCTCGCCGAACTCGGTGGCGTCGACACTGGCCGGGAAGGCCAGGTCGGGCACCACGCCCTTGTGCTGGGTGCTGCTGCCGCTGATGCGGAAGAACTGGGCGATGGTCAGCTTGACCTGGCCAAAGCGCTGGGTCTCGCCGCTCGGCCAACGGTCGAGGTCGACGATGTTCTGAACGGTGCCCTTGCCGAAGCTGGTTTCACCGATCACCAGGCCACGACCGTAGTCCTGGATGGCACCAGCAAAAATTTCCGAGGCCGAGGCCGAACCGCGGTTGATCAGCACCGCCAGCGGGCCATCCCACGCCACGCCCTGGTTGCGGTCGCTGTTGACGGTGACGCGGCCACCAGACTCGCGCACCTGCACCACCGGGCCCTGCTCGATGAACAGGCCGGTCAGTTCGATGGCTTCATCCAGCGAACCGCCGCCGTTGTTGCGCAGGTCCAGCACCACGCCGTCCAGCTTGTCGTTCTTGAAGCCGGCCAGCAGCTTGGCCACGTCGCGGGTGGCCGAGGCGTAGTCGGCCGCATTGCGGCGACGGCCTTCGAAGTCCTGGTAGAAGGTCGGCAGCTTGATCACGCCGATCCTGCGTGCCGGCTCGCCATTGGCGGCCGGGATGGTCATGGTCTCTCCCTTCGCGGCCTGTTCGGCCAGGCGCACCTTCTGGCGGGTCAGCACCAGGGTGTGGTGCTTGCCGTCGGCACCCTCGGCGGCCGGAATGAATTCCAGCTTCACCTGGGTATCCTTGGCACCGCGGATCTTGGCCACGACGTCGTCGATGCGCCAGCCGATCACGTCCTCGACCAGGCCGGACTTGCCCTGGCCGACGCCGACGATGCGGTCACCCGGCTTCAGCGTGCCATCCACTGCAGCCGGGCCACCGGCGATGATCTCGCGGATCACCACCATGTCGTCCTGCCGCTGCAGCTGCGCACCGATGCCTTCCAGCGAAAGCGACATCGCCTGGTTGAAGTTCTCGGCGGTGCGCGGGGTGAAGTAGTCGGTGTGCGGATCGACAGCGCTGGTGTAGGCGTTCATGAAGAACTGGAAGACATCCTCGCCCTTCAGCTCGTTGACCGACTTTTCAAGCGTGGCATAGCGCTTGTCCAGCGTCTTGCGGATGTCATCGGGCTTCTTGCCGGCCAGCTTAAGGCGCAGCCAGTCATTCTTCACCGACTTGCGCCACAGCTCATCCAGCTCGGCGCTGCTGGCGGCCCACGGCACCTTCTTGCGGTCGTACTCGAAGCGCTCGTCGGTGGTGAAGTCCGGTTCCTGCTTGAGCAGCTTGCGCGCGTAGGCCACGCGCTCGCCGACGCGCTGCTTGTAGACCGCAAAGACCTGGAATGCCGGCTCCAGCTCGCCGCCGCGAATGGCCGAGGAAATGTTGGCTTCGAACGGCGCAAAGCGCGCCACGTCGGCCTGGGTGAAGTACTGCTTGCCGCCGTCAAGCGTCTCCAGGTAGCGCTTGAACACGTCCTTGGACGTGGCCTCGTCCAGCGCGCGCGGGCGGTAGGCATAACGGCTGTCGGACAGCAGGCCGTACACCAGCTTGGAGGTGGTCACCTGATCGGCGGTTACCGCAGCGGGCAATGCCGGCGAGTCGGCCTTGGCCGCCAGCGCCAGCGGCGCCACCAGCGCCAGGGCCATCAGGAATGCGGGGGCTTTGAATTTCATTGACGTGCTCGAAGGCGCCTTGCCAAGGGGGAGACTGCGGGGTGTTAAGACACCACGACAGTGCCGAAAGTTGCCGGGTTTGTCACCCGGCCGCGCTCGGTGGAAAACCAGCCTAGCCGGGCCGGTGTAGCAAATTGTGAATGCATGTAGAGCCGAGCCCATGCTCGGCTGGCCGGCAGCAAGCAGCCGAGCATGGGCTCGGCTCTACGGCAGGCAGAGGTGTGCGGACCAAGGGTCCGCACCCACAGGAGAAGTAGCTCCCACCCACCGGCAGGGTGTCAGGAAATGCCGGCGCCCTTGGCCTGGACGTCGGCGTGGTACGACGAGCGCACCATCGGGCCGGAGGCCACGTGGCTGAATCCCAGCTCGTAGCCGTAGTCCTCCAGCGCCTTGTAGTCCTCGGGAGTCCAGTACTTCAGTACCGGGTGGTGATGCGCGGTCGGCTGCAGGTACTGGCCGATGGTGATCATGTCCACATCGTGCGCGCGCAGGTCGCGCATGGTGGCCTTGATCTGTTCGAAGTCTTCGCCCAGACCCAGCATGATGCCGCTCTTGGTCGGCACGCCCGGGTGCTGCGCCTTGAAGTTCTTCAGCAGGTTCAGCGACCACTGGTAGTCCGCACCCGGGCGCACATTGCGGTACAGGTCCGGTACGGTTTCGATGTTGTGGTTGAACACATCCGGCGGGTTCTGCGCCAGGATCTCCAGCGCGCGCTCCATGCGGCCCTTGCCACGGAAGTCCGGCGTCAGCACTTCGATGCGGGTACCCGGCGACTTTTCGCGGATGGCGGTGATGCAGTCGACGAAGTGCTGGGCACCGCCGTCACGCAGGTCATCGCGGTCGACGCTGGTCACCACCACGTACTTCAGGCCCATGTCGGCCACGGTCTGGCCGAGGCTGGCCGGTTCGTTGGCATCCGGCGGCTTCGGGCGGCCATGGGCCACGTCGCAGAACGAGCAGCGGCGGGTGCAGACCTCGCCGAGGATCATGAAGGTGGCGGTGCCATGGCCGAAGCATTCGTGGATGTTCGGGCAGCTGGCTTCCTCGCATACGGTCACCAGGCGGTTTTCGCGCAGCTTGGCCTTCAGGTTCTGCACGGCATTTCCCGAGGGAATGCGCACGCGGATCCATGACGGCTTGCGCAGCACCGGCGCGTCGGCGAACTGCACCGGCGAGCGGTTGATCTTGTCACCGCCCAGCTGCTTGACCCCGGCCTGCAACGGCGCGGCGGATGGGGAGTCGCCCTGCACGATCTGCAGGGGAATGGAACGGGCGGTGGTTTCAGTCATGGCAGTTCCGGGAGCGGTCAGGCGGCCGCAGAAAGATCGGGCAGTTCGTGCGTGGGCTGGAGCAGCAGGCCGAACTGGCGGGCCAGGTGCTCCAGCAGTACCGGCTTGACGGCCTCCATGCCGGAGGGCCCGCCCAAGTCTACTACCGAGGTCACCTGCAACCCCTGATAGCCGCAGGGATTGATGCGGTGGAAGGGTTCCAGGTCCATGGCCACGTTGAAGGCCAGCCCATGGAAGGTGCAGCCGCGCCGCACACGGATGCCGAGCGCAGCGATCTTGGCACCACCGACGTAGACGCCCGGGGCGCCCTCGCGGCGTTCGGCACCGATGTTCCACTCGGCCAGCGTATCGATGAGGGCCTGCTCGATGCGGCACACGTAGTCGCGAACCCCGATCCCCAGCCGCGGCAGGCGCAGCAGCGGATAGACCACGATCTGGCCGGGACCGTGGTAGGTCACCTGGCCACCTCGGTCCACGTGCAGCACCGGGATCTCACCCGGTGCCAGCACGTGCTCGTCCTTGCCGGCCTGGCCCAGGGTGAACACCGGGTCGTGCTCGACCACCCACAGCTCGTCGGCATCGTTGTCGCTGCGCTGGTCGGTGAAGCGCTGCATGGCGCGCCATACCGGCTCGTAGGCTTGGCGGCCGAGGTCACGGACCACCGCCGGACGCGGCGCGCGGTGTTCCGGGGCGGCTTCGGCCGGGCAGCTGTCGGCTACAGCGTCCACTTCACTTCCGGGTGGTCGCGCAGCGCCTGGTGCGCCAGGTCGTACTGCTCGCGGCTTTCGGCCTTGAACACGATGCGGACGGAGACGTACTTGCCGTTGGAGGAGTGCTTCCAGCTGATGCGTTCGTTGACCACATCGATGCCGGCAGCCAGCAGCAGGCGGGGGAGCTCATGTTCCAGGCCGCGGTTGGCCGGGCCCATGGCGCTGAGCTCGAACTGGCCGGGGAACTGGAAGCCGTGGTCGGGGTTGTCGGACTTGATTTCCATGGAGCCATTATCGGGCCGCAGGGCAACAAACCCAAGAGTATTCATCAACGTCAAACGGCGCACTGGTGAGTCGCTGCGTTGCAGCTGAACAGACGTTCAGCATTGGTCATTGCCCCGAAGCCCGCTACAGGAGGGTTCAGGATTGTCCTTACGAGACAATGTCGTTTTCGGAACAGACAAGTGATCCGAACGCGCTCGTTCCGTCACGTCCCCGCGAGTACCGTGTCGCGGCATATAACGACAGACAGAACAAAGCCCGCCCAATGAGTCCCCCTTCCCACCGCCGCCTTGCGGCCCTCGGCCTGTACGGCCTGCTGGCTGCTGCCCTCCCGCTTGCCGCCCAGGCGGCCGAACAATGTGGCCCGGACGCGATGCGCGACCATCCGCCGCAGGTCAATTTCCGCGTCGACAACGACCTGTTCGGCGGCCGCCACCAGGATCAGGGCTATACCAACGGTGCGCTGTTGACCCTGGTCTCCCCCAATCTGGTCGATTACACCGACGACCCCTGCCTGCCGCGCATGGCGCGCTGGGTGAACCGGTACCTGGAAGGGCTGCATCCGGGCAGGTTCGAACAGCAGAACATGATCTTCAGCATCGGCCAGGGGATTTTCACCCCAACCGATTTCAGCCGCAGGGACCTGATCGAGGACGACCGCCCTTACGCCGGCGTGCTGATCGCAAACTTCGGTTTCAATGCGCGCAGCGGCGACCGCCTGCAGACCACCCAGCTGACACTGGGCGTGGTCGGCCCGTGGGCGCAGGGCAAGCAGGTGCAGAATGCCGTGCATGAAGTGTTGGGCGACGAGAAATTCAAGGGTTGGGACAACCAGCTGCACAACGAACCACTGTTCATGCTGACCCATGAGCGCATGCGCCGCTGGCCGGGCGATGCCAGCGTCAATGCCGACGGTTGGGGTTGGGACGCGATCAGCCACTACGGCGGGTCGATCGGCAACCTGGAAACCAAGGCCAATTTGGGCGGTGAAGTGCGCTTCGGCTGGAAGCTGCCGGATGACTTCGGCAGCACGCCGTTGCGCCCGGCAGGTGAGAACACGGCGCCGACCCGCGGCGGCCGCCCAAGCGGGTGGTCCTGGCACCTGTTCGCGACCTCCGACGCTGCCTGGGTGATCCGCGACATCACGCTGGATGGCAACACCTTCCGCAACAGCCACAGCGTGGACAAGCGCCATGTGGTGGCCTACGGCGGGTACGGCGTGGCGGTGATGTACGGCCGCTGGAAGTTCGCTGCCGCGCGCTACCACAGCACGCGCGAATTCAACGGCCAGCGCCAATCGCCGGTGTTCGGCAGCTTCACCATCAGCCGCTCGCTGTAGGCGAGGGGCTGAGGGTGAAGCGGGTAGGTGCCGACCGTTGGTCGGCACACCGGTTACTGCATCGCTCGCTGCAAGTGAGGCGCTGCCGGTAGTGCCGGCCGCAGGCCGGCTCTCGCATTTCCGGATGGATTCATGGGGAGCCGGCCAGCGGCCGGCACTCCCCCTATCCGCATCCGACATCTCGAAACGAAAAGGCCGGCATACGCCGGCCTTTTCATTCACCACGCCGGGGCGTGGATCATTCCGATTCCCACCACATCCAGAAGCTGTCCCACAGGCGCTTGAAGAAGCCGGCCTGTTCGACGGCAGCCACGGCGACCAGCGGCGCTTCGGCGACGACCTTGCCGTCCAGCGTGACCTTCACGGTGCCGATCTGCTGACCGGCAGTGAACGGTGCCTCCAGGGTCTTGGGCACGTCGATGCTCGGCTTCAGGTCGTTGTAGCGGCCGCGCGGCACGCTGACCAGCATCGGCTGCGCCACGCCCAGCTGCACCTTGTCGGCGGTGCCCTTCCAGACCTTGTGCTCGGCCACGGGCTTGCCCGGCTCGTACAGGCGGTGGGTCTCGAAGAAGCGGAAACCCCAGTTCAGCAGGGCCAGGCTGTCATCAGCGCGCTGCTTTTCCGACGCACCACCCAATACCACGGCGATCAGGCGCTGGTCGCCGCGCTGCGCCGAACTCATCAGGCAGTAACCGGCTTCGGAGGTGTGGCCGGTCTTGATGCCGTCGACGCTGCCATCTCGCCACAGCAGCAGGTTGCGGTTCGGCTGCTTGATGTTGCCGACCTGGAATTCCTTGATCTTGTTGTACGCGTAGGTTTCCGGGTAATCACGCACCATCGCGCGGCCCAGCAGTGCCAGGTCATAGGCGGTGCTGTGGTGGCCTTCGGCGGTCAGGCCGTGGGCGTTGACGAAGTGCGAGTTCTTCATGCCGATCTTGGCGGCGTAGCTGTTCATCAGCGACGCGAAGGCTTCTTCGCTGCCGGCCACATGCTCGGCCAGGGCGATCGCGGCGTCATTGCCGGACTGGATCGCCATGCCCTTTTCCATGTCTTCCAGGCGTGCGGTCTGGTTGACCGGGAAGCCGCTGTAGCTGCCATCGGTGCCGGCGCCGCCTTCGCGCCATGCGCGCTCGCTCATCATCACCTGGTCATCCGCACGGACCTTGCCGTTCTTGACCTCGGCGGCAACCACGTAGGACGTCATCACCTTGGTGATGCTGGCCGGGGCCAGCTGCTCGTGGATGTTTTCGCCAGCCAGCACCTGGCCGGTGGCGTAGTCCATCAGCACCCAGGCCTTGGATACGCTCGGCACCGGCGCCGGGGGGGTGGCAACGGTGGCCGGGGCAGCGGCGGCGGCAGGCGCAGGCGTGGCCGGGGTCGGGGTCGGCAGCGGCGTCTGGGCGGAAGCCAGGCCCACCACCAGGGTGGCGGCCAGGGCGGTGGCGGCGGAACGGAAATTCATTGGACAGCAGGCTCCAGGGGACGGCCGGGAATGGAGGGTGGAACGTAGCGGCCATTGTAAGGCCGGGCGAGCACGGGCCGGCAGCACCGGCCCGAGTGGATCAATCCTTGACGATCTGCGGCGAACCCAGGCCCAGACCGGCGATGCGGCCGACAAGTTCCGCGGCACTGGCATGGTCGCTGGCGGGAACGCGCAGCCGGAACAGGGTGCGGCCACCGGCGGCGATGTCGCTGATGGTCGCGCCGACAATGCCGGCCGCGTTGAGCTGGCCCATCGCGCGGTTGGCATTGTCGCGGCTGGAGAAGCTGGCGACCTGCACCATCACCGCGCCGACCACCTGCTGCGACAGGCTGGGGGCCGCTGCGGTGGCGGGCACCGTACGCACTGCGGCCGGCGCGACCGTGCGCGGCGCGGCGCTGGCGACTGCAACCGGCGCCATTGTGGGGCTGCGCACCGGCGGTGCGCTCGGCGGCAGGCTGCTGACCGCCACGTCCGGCACCGCGCTGGCCACGCCCTGTGTGGTGGCCGGCTGGCCACGCGCAGGCGTGGCGTCGGCCGGAAGGCGCTTGACCAGGCGATCGATGTCGCTGTCGGCGGTGGCACGCGCAGCCGTTACCGGGCGCGTACTGGCCGCCGCGACAGCCGTTTCGGCGGCACGGCGCTCGCGGCGCGACGGCTTCTGCGCCAGCAGGTTGCCCTCGCCCGGCTGCAACGCGCGCACCTCCACATTGCCGGTACCGCGCTGGGTGATGCCCAGCCGCACTGCGGCGGCATAACTGAGGTCGACCACACGGCCATCATGGAACGGGCCACGGTCGTTGACGCGCACGATCACCGACTCGCCGTTGTCCAGGTTGGTCACACGGGCGAAGCTGGGCAGCGGCAGCGTCTTGTGCGCGGCGGTGAACTGGTACATGTCGTAGACCTCGCGGTTGGAGGTCAGGCGGCCGTGGAACTTGGCGCCGTAGTACGACGCGGTACCGCGCTCGACATAGTTGCGGGTGTCGTCGAGCACCTTGTACGACTTGCCCAGCACCACGTACGGCGACTTGTTGCCGATGGCCGAACGCTCTTCGGCGGTCACTTCCGGCTCGGGAATGCAGGCGACGTTGGGAATGTAGTCCGGGGTGCTGTCACGCACGCCTGGCTTGTACAGCCCCCCGGCGGTGTAGTTGCCGCGCGTGTTCGGGTCCTCCTTGGCCGCGGCATAGGGCGAGCCTTCCGGGCAATGCGCCGGGCGCGAGCCCCGACCCTGCACCACCGTGCCGCTGGGCTTGCCACCGTGGCCGGCCGTGGCCGGCTTCTTCGGCGCACTGCTGCAGGCAGCCAGCGCGAGGACGATCAAGCTCGGGACCAGCCATCTGATGTTCATGCCGGGGGCAGCTCCTGTCCGGCGATGGCCTGCGACAACTGGAACACGGCCATCGCGTACATCTTCGAGAGGTTGTAGCGGGTGATCGCGTAGTAGTTCTGGAAGCCCAGCCAGTACTGCTTGCCCGTGCTGCCTTCCAGCGTGATCGGCGTGGCCGTGGCGCCTGGCTGCACCGGTGCGCTGGGCTGGTAGCCGCGCTCGGCCAGGTCGGCCAGCGACCAGGTCGGCATCCATTCGGTCGGGTTGAACTCCTCGCGCCCCGGCGCCAGCGTGGCCGGTACGGCCACCTGGCCACCCCGGACCCAGCCGCCCTTCTTTACGAAATAATTGGCGATGGACGAGAACACATCGTCGTAGCTGGTGAACAGGTCGCGACGGCCATCGCCATTACCGTCCACGGCGTAATCGAGATAGCTGGACGGCATGAACTGGCCCATGCCCATCGCACCGGCATAGCTGCCCTTGAGCGTGGTGATGTCCAGCTTTTCCTCACGGCCCAGCTCGAACAGCTTGGCCAGCTCATCGCGGAAGAACAGCTCGCGGCGCACTTCGCGTTCCAGCTTGGCCGGGTCGCCACTGCGCGGGTAGTAGAACGCCAGCGTGTACAGCGCATCGAGCACGCGGTGGTTGCCGGCATTTTTCCCGTAACTGGTCTCCACGCCGATGATCGCCACGATCACTTCGGCCGGCACGCCGGTGCGCTGCTGCACGCGATCCAGTTCGGCACGATGCTGGGCCAGGAACGCGCGGCCGCCATCGATGCGCGCCTTGCTGATGAACATCGGCCGGTATTCGTTCCACGGCTTGACCCGTTCGGCCGGGCGCGACATGGCAGCGATGATCGGCTGGCGCACCTGCGCCTGGTCGAGCACGCTGCTGATCTGCTCCGGCTTCAGCCCATAGCGCTTGGCCGTATCGGCAACAAAGCGGGCCCGTGCGACCTCGAACGGCACCGGGGTGAGATCGACCGGCGGTGCTGTAGCAGCGGCCGCTTCGGGCGCGGCCTCGGCCGGGCCGTGGGCCTTGGTGGCGGGCTGGCGCGGCGTACTGCTGGCCTGGGGCGAAGACGGTGGGGACTTCGGCTGGGTCGCGCAGGCGACCAGGCCGAGGGTGAGCATGCAGGCCAGAGTGCGTCGAATCATCGTCGCAGGTTAGCAGGTCATGGATGAATTAAAACCCCTAACACCATGAATCACAACGATTTGCCCGCGTTCAGCGGGAAATGTGAAGACGTCGTGATCGGGCTTCCCCATTCAGATAGAGGTGGCCGGTTGCGTCCCCATCCCCGCAGACGCAACCGGCGACCGGATCCGGTCGATACCTGCGCGGCTGCCGCTCCCCAGTGGCAGTGCCCCGCGCTCCCTGTATCCGTTGGATCAGTACTGCTCCCGCCCGACGCCCCCTCGCGCTGCAACGATTGACGGCGCGCCGTGCCGAACGGGCCGCCATTGTGCAGGCCGATTACGACAAGTCCATTGATCAAGATCAACGCGGCGTAAAAGTGTGAACCAGCTAACGTTTTTTGCGGACTTTGGTCAGCGGGTGTGCTGTCGTGCAGCGTTGTGAGAACGCTTCCACAGCGAGCGTTGCGCAGAGTCAGGAAGTTTCCAGCCAACGGCGCAGCCCCTCGTGGGTGGTGTCTGGGGTGGTCGCGGAAAGCAGAAGCCGCGGGTGGGCCGGTCGGGTTGGGTACGCGGGGGACGCCGTGAATCCGTCCCTGGAGGCTTGGCAGCCGCATCCATGCGGCTGACACCCCCGCGTACCCAATCCGACCGGCCTCTGACAGATTTCGGAGGTCTGCCACCCACGGAGAAGAAAGAGAAGATCAAAAGCGGGTCGCGACGCTGCGCTTGCTCGTGAGCCGAGCATGGATCGGCTCTACACAAGGCAATGAAGCGACCCGCCAGGCCGCCTTTGCTTTTGATCTTCTCTTTCTTCTCCGTGGGTAGACGCGCACGGAACCTGTCCGTGGCCGGGTAGATGGGCTGCGCAGGGGCGTGAGCCGCATGGATGCGGCGACCGAGCTTACATGGATGTACTTGCAGCGTCCCCTGCGCGGCCCATCTACCCGGCCCCACCCATGAACTGCATTGCGCGGTCACCCACGAGGGGCGGCGCCGTTGGCTGGAAACCCTATCCCCCGTGCACGGGTCGGTGCCCGCGCACCGCCATCACCAGCCCGATACCCGCCAGCAGCGACACCGCCGAGGTACCGCCATAACTGATCAACGGCATCGGAATGCCCACCACCGGCAGCAGGCCGGAAATCATCCCGCCGTTCACCAGTACGTACACGAAGAACGCCAAGCCCAGGCTGCCGGCCAGCAACCGTGCGTGCGTGTCGCGGGCGTGCACCGCGATCCACAGGCAGCGGCCGACCACGAACAGGTACAGCGCAAACACGGTGGCCACGCCGATCCAGCCGAACTCTTCGGCCAGCACCGAGAACGCGAAGTCCGTGGTGTACTCAGGCAGGAAGTCCAGCGTGGCCTGGGTGCCCTGCCCCCAGCCGCGCCCGTCCCAGCCACCGGAGCCGATCGCGATGCGCGACTGCAGGATGTTCCAACCGGTGCCGAGCGGATCCGCCGACGGATCAAGGAAGGTCAGCACGCGATCCTTCTGGTACTGACGCAACAGACCGAACCATGCCAGGGGTGCGGCCACCGCAAGCCCCGTTGCCCCGGTCGCCACCCATCCCCAGTGCAGGCCCGCCAGCAACAAGGCGAACACGCCGCTGGCGGTGACCAGCGTTGCGGTACCGAGGTTGGGCTGCATCAGGATCAGTACTGCGGGCATGCCGATCAGCACCGCAGCCGTCAGTACCGTGCGTGGCGACGGCGGCAGCGGTTGGCGATGCAGGTACCAGGCCATCATCAGCGGCAGGCTGAGCTTGAGCAGTTCGGACGGTTGCAGGTAGAACACGCCGAGGTTGAGCCAGCGCTGCCCGTATTTGCCGGTGCCGACCACGTAGACCGCCATCAGCGGCAGCATCGACAACGCATACAACGCTGGTGTCCACGCCCGCAGGCGCAGCAGCGAAACACGCGACAGCAGCCACATCGCCACCAGGCCACCGGCAAAGCGCGCCGCCTGCCCGGCCACGGGGCCGGACACGCTGTGCAGCACCGCCAGGCCGACGCCCATCAGGATCAACAACGCAACCAGCAACGGCAGATCGATCGTGCGCACCGCCTCACGGCAGCCGCCAAGCAGTCGTTTCCATTCCACACGGCCACGGTAGCAATGCGTGCTTGCGTGAAGCTGTCAGCGCGGTGCCGCATTTGTAGAGTCGAGCCATGCTCGACTGCCTTTCATACAGCAGAAGCAGCC
>NZ_CVIW01000044.1:0-11045 GCF_001499715.1 Stenotrophomonas thermophila
GGTCTGTTGGAATGGCTCTTGGGGTCAGATCCGTTTTCCTTCGGAAAACGGATCTGACCCCTGATTGATTTCGATATCTGACAGAAGTGTCGACCAAGGTCGACACCTACCAACCGCCATCGGAATCTGTCAGAGGTGGGGCGGTGTCGGAGTGCGGGGTGTCAGCCGCATGGATGCGGCTGCCAAGCTTACAGGGACGTACTTGCAGCGTCCCCGCACTCCGACACCGCCGCGCCATCCCACGGAAAGCCCGCTTTTGCTGTTGAGGTTGCCGGCCAGCGGCCGGCACTACCGCGGGTGCAGGGCTGCAAGCCCTGCCGAACCCCCCCCCTAATCGTGACCGCTGTCGTCCAGGCTGATGATCCCGCGCCGCAGCGCCTGGGTCACCGCATGCGTGCGATCGCCCACGCCCAGCTTGTCCATCAGGCTCTTCATGTGCGCCTTCACCGTCTGCTCGGAAATCTGCATACGCTCGCCGATGCGCTTGTTCGACAGCCCTCCGGCCACGTACCGCAGTACCTCGGTCTCGCGCGGTGACAGGCGGTCTTCGATCACATGCGCGGCGATGCTGGCGGCCACCGCTGGAGGAATCGGCGCACGGCGGCCACCGGCCACCATGCGGATGGTGTCGACCAGTTCGTGGCGCAGCATGTCCTTCAGCAGATACGCGCTGGCGCCGGCCTGCAGTGCCCTCACCGCACGTACGTCACCGCGATAGGTGGTCAGCACGATGATGCGGGCGCGTGGGTCCAGCGCGCGGATCCGCACGATGGCTTCCACACCATCCAGGCGGGGCATCTGCAGGTCCATCAGCACCACGTCCGGCTGCAGCTGCTGATAGCGCTCGATGGCTTCTTCGCCATCGGCGGCTTCGCCGAGCAGGCGCAGGTCGGCATGAGCGCCCAGCAGTGCCGCCAGGCCATCACGCAGCAGCGGGTGGTCGTCGACCACCAGCACGCCGATCGGGGCAGGGGACTCAGTCATGGTTTTCTCTACTCCAGGGCCAATGCCAACGCGATCGGCGGCGCTGATACAGCCGCCGGGCCGGAACCGCCAGCGCGACTTCGGTACCCAGCCCGGGGCGGGTCCACAGCTGCAGTTCCGCGCCGAGGCGCTGGGCGCGCTCACGCATGCCCTGCAGGCCCCAATGGCCATGGTCGGCATTTTCGTGGGTGATGCCCACGCCATCGTCGCGCACGTGCAGCAGGAAGCAGCGCGTTCCGTAGGAAAGTTCCACTTCGATGGCGCTGGCGTTGGCATGACGCAGCGCATTGCGGATGGCCTCGCGCCCGATCAGGAACACCTCCTCGGCCGCGTCGGCCTGCAGCGGTGGCGTCGCGCCTTCCACGGTCAGGCGCAGGGGATTGATGCCATGCCCGGCGTATTCGGCGTGCACGTCGGCCAGCGCCGAAGCGAGGTCGCGGCCCGCGAACGGCGCCTCGCGCAGCGCATTTACCCGCTCGCGACCCTCGGCCAGGTTGCGCTCGGCCAGCTGCATCGCTGACTCAAGCTGGCTGCGCACCGGTTCCGGCGTCTGCGCTGACTGGCTGATCGCGTGCAGGCGCAGGATCAGGCCCTGGCTACCCTGCAGCAGGGTGTCGTGCAGGTCGCGCGCGATGCGTTCGCGTTCGCCGTTGCGCTCCTGCAGGCGCGCGCGGAACAACGCTGCCAGCTGGCCGCTGCGGATGCGTACGGCCAGCACCAGCAGTGCAAGCACGGCGGCGGTGCACAGCAGCTTGAACCACAGGGTCTGCATGAAGGTGGGAGCGATGCGGAAGCTGCGGCTGGCCGGTGCGGTGCTCCAGATGCCATCCTCGTTGGCGGCTTCCACCTCGAACCGGTAGCTGCCGGGCGCGAGGTTGGTGTAATACGCACGTGTGCTGCTGCCAGCGTCCTGCCAGCCGTCATCCACGCCCGACAGGCGGTAGCGGTATCGGTTGCGCTCCGGACGTGCCAACGACAGCGCCACGTAATCGATCTGCAGCTGGCTGGTGCCGGCCGGGAGGCGCAGACCATCGCGTAGCGGCGCGTGCTCGCTGCCATACAGCACCTCGCCGATGCGCACGCTGGGAGCCATCGTATTGACGTGCGAGCGGGTGGTGTCCAGCCAGGCCAGGCCCTGGTTGGTGGCCAACCACAGCAGGCCGTCGTCGGCCAGCGTTGCGGTGGCGATCGGTCCGCTCTGCAGTGCAATGCCCGGCATGCCGTCAGCTGCGTCGAACAGGCGTGGCATGACCGGCAGGCCGCTGCGCACGGCGCGGCGCAGCAGGCCGGTTTCCAGGCGAACCAGGCCACGGCTGCCGTTGAGCCACAGGTATCCATGTGCATCGGTGACCATGCCGGTGATGCCTTCCAGTACGCCGGCCATGTCAGTGCGCACCGGAACGAAACGGCCATTGCCCAGGCGTGCTGCCAGCCCGGCCTCGCCGGCGATCAGCAGAAGGTCCCGGTGGTGCAGCATCGCGGTGATCGGCCCTACCGACAGGCCGTCCCCGGAGTCGAAGCTCTCGGTGCCATTCGCACCCAGGCGGCGCAGGCGGCCATCGGGATAGCCGAGCAGCAGCTGGCCATCGGCATCCAGCGCCAGCGATGAGCAGGCCTGCTCGGGCAGGCGGATTTCACGTTGCCACTGGTCATGCTGGTAGTGCAGCACCCCGCGTTCGCCGGTGCAGACCCAGGCCTGTCCGTCATCGGGGAACAACAGGGCATGCAGCGGCTGCCCGGTGAACGGCGCCGGCAGCGGGATCAATGTGGTGTGGCCGGCGACCGTGCGCGCGACGTTGACCCAGTCGAACTGCCAGATCGGCGTGGGTGCCTGGCGCGCGGCAGCCTGCAGCAGCGTGGCGCTGCCATCCAGCAGGGTGCGCCGCAGGTCGTAGGGCTTGAGGTCTTCGCCATAGCCATACACGCGGCCATCGCTGGCCCGTACCAGCGAGCGGTAGGGATCGCTTGGACCCACCGCCAGGGTGTGCACGCTGCGTGCGCGGAAACGGTTGAGGCCGAGATTGGTGCCAACCCAGAGATTGCCTTCGCGATCGACGATGATCGGCACAGCCGAGGTGGCGGTCAGTCCTTGCGGCGAATCGAAGCGTTCCATGCGCACGGCCCGGGTGCCGGCGAAGGTGATGTGGGCAACGCCGCCGTGCGGACTCATCGTGGCCCACAGCGCGCCATCGGCAGTGAACTGCAGGCGCGCAGCGACCAGTTCCGGCAGCCGCCGTGCCTCACGTTCGCTGTCTGCCAGCAGACCCTGCGCGTTCGCCAGTGGCGAGGTGCCGCGCACCCGGTCGGCCAGCCACACTTCACCCTGCGGGCTTTCGGCCAGCGTCGCCATCTGCGAGACCGCGATGCCGGTGTCCTCGAACGCGGTCTGGCCCGCCGCGCGCATCCAGATCTTCAGGCCGGCCAGCACCCAGAACCTGCCCCGGCTGTCGTGCAGCACCCACTGCACACGGTGCTCGGGCAGGCCGGCAGCGGCCGGCAGTGGCTGCCAGCGGTGTCCGTCAAAGCGGCGCAGCCCGCCATTGATCGCCGCCCAGAGTTGGCCATCGCGATCCTGGCTGAAGCGCGGCACCACGCCGACCGGCACCCCCTGCTCACGGCCGTAGCTGTGCAGCCGTCCCTGCGCGAAGCGGCTGATGCCGGCCTGGAAGTAGCCGATCCACAGGGCGCCGTCGGCGGCATGCGCCAGCGTGACCATGTTGGTGGACGGGAACTGGCTACCGACGGGCGCTGCCTGCCGTTCGAAGCGACGGCCATCGAAGCGGTACAGGCCCGAGCCGGTAGCCAGCCACAAGAGGCCCTCACGGTCCTGGGCAATGTCCCATATATCGCCTGGGGCGCCCTGGCCGACACGCCAGGCGGTATGTTCGTAATCGGGCAGCCCGCCGCTCACCGGCGGGCGCTGCACGGCAAGGGCGGGCAGGGCGGTCAACAGCAGCAGGCACGTCAGCAGCGCCGGCAGGCGACGCAGGAACCGGGAAGGGGCGGCCACGCATGGCGCGCATTCTGGCAGGTGTGGGGCAGCCCGGGGTGACCCGAACGGGGTAGGCGGTGGCCGCTGCGGTCGGCTATCACGCCGGCATCTCCTCCTGGAACCTGGCCATGCAGCGCCTGTTCGTGATGTTCCCTGATCGGGGGCCGGGCATCGGCCTGCTGTGGTTCCGGCTGTGCGTGACCGCCGCGCTGTGCGCGCCGGATGCTCAGGGCAGTGGGTGGTCGGCGCTGTGCCTGCTTGCAGCGGCCATGCTTGCACTGGGTATGTTGACGCCACTGGCAGCGCTCACGGCGGCCGTGGGCCTGTTCGCGCAGCAGGCGCCCTGGCCACTGGTGGCATTGCCGCCGGCGCTGCTGCTTGTGGGGCCGGGGGCCTATTCACTGGATGCGTGCCTGTTCGGGCGCCGCCTGCTCGGCCGTCGGCCTCCCCCATTCGGGTAGGTGCCGGCCTCGACCGACGGGGGTAGGGCATCGCGCAACGGCCACGCACCATGGGGCACCCCCTCGCGGCGCCCCGCATGGCCACCGTCACTCCGCCCGATCCGCCCGCCGCGCCACTGGCACCGCAGCAGGCCGCCGCACTGCAGCGCGCCCTGCGCTATGTCGATGAGCATCTGTCGCAGCCGCTGCGGGTCACCGAACTGGCGGCCGCCGCCTGCGTCAGCCGCTTCCACCTTGTGCGCCTGTTCCGTAGCGGCACCGGCGCCAGCCCGCTGCGCTATGTGCGCCGTCGCCGCATCGAACGCGCACGCCAGCTGCTGCCTGGCGCGCAGTTGCCGATGGCGTGCCTGGCCCAGCAGCTGGGCTTCTTCGACCAGAGCCACTTCGTCCGCAGCTTCCGCGCGGAGACCGGCTGCAGCCCCGGCCAGTACCTGGCCGGCGATGCCGCCCTGTCGCTTCCCCTTGATCGTGTTTCCAACGGAGTCCATCCATGACCCATGCCACCGCCACGCCCGCCCCGGCCCTGCTGTCGCCCACCGACCATGCCCTGGTGCTGATCGATTTCCAGTCACAGATGGCGTTCGCCACCCACACCATCGATATCTCCACGCTGCGCAACAACGTGTCGCTGATCAGCAAGGGCGCCAAGGGGTTCAAGGTGCCGGTGGTGCTGACCACGGTCGCCGAAGCGTCGTTCTCCGGGCCGATGTTCCCGGAACTGCCGCAGATCTTCCCCGGCCAGCCGGTGTTCGACCGCACGTCGATGAATACCTGGGAAGACCGGCCGGTGATCGACGAGATCAACCGCATCGGCAGGCGTCGGCTGGTGCTTGCCGGCCTATGGACCAGCGTCTGCATCGTCGGTCCGGCGCTGTCTGCGCTGGCGCAGGGCTTCGAGGTCTACGTGATCACCGATGCCTGTGGCGATGTCAGCGAAGAAGCGCACGAGCGTGCGATCACCCGCATGGTGCAGGCCGGCGCGGTTCCGATGACCAGCGTGCAGTACCTGCTCGAGCTGCAGCGCGACTGGGCGCGGGGTGAAACCTACGACCTGACCACCGGCATCGCCCGCGACCACGCCGGCGGCTACGGCATCGGCATCCAGTATGCCAAGCGCATGTTCGGCGCGCAGGAAGGCGGGCACTGAGCATGCTGGCCGGCCATGGCCTTGACCTGGCCCTGCTGATGCTGCGCGTGGCGGCAGGAGGCTTCCTGCTGCCGCACGCGCTGGGCAAGCTGTTGGGCTGGTTCGGCGGACCGGGGCTGGCCGGCTTCGCCACCGAGCTGCGCGGTTTCGGGCTGCCGGCAGTGGCGCCGTTGCCGCTGCTGTTGTCCCTGCTGCAGGTGCTGTCCGGGCTGGCCGTGCTGCTGGGATGGCAGACCCGCATCGCCGCGCTTGCGGCGGCCGCCTTCATCGGCTTCACCGCACTGTTGGCCGTGCCCAGGGGCTGGTTCTGGATGCGCGGTGGCAGTGAGTACCCGTTGATGTGGACCACGGTGCTGCTGGCCATCGCGCTGGCCGGGCCCGGCAACTGGGCGCTGGACGGCCAATACTTTCCGGGAGATTTCACTTGAGCCACGATCCCCTCGACCACGGCCGCCGCAACGTGGTGCTGGCAAGCGGTGCCGCGGTTGCGCTCGGCCTGGCCGGTCGCGCCGGTGCCGCACTCGATTCCACTTCCAAGGAGCGTCGCATGAGCACCCTGGTCATCCGCAATGCCCGCATCACCACCCTCGACCCTCAGCAGCCGCACGCCCAGGCACTGGCCGTGCAGGAGGGCCGCATTGTCGCCGTCGGCAGCGACGAGGACATCATGCGCGGCTGGGGCAATGGAGCGACGCTGATCGACGCGCAGGGCAGGCGCCTGCTGCCCGGCCTCAACGACAGCCATACCCACCTGATCCGTGGTGGCCTGAACTACAACCTTGAACTGCGCTGGGACGGCCTGCGTTCGCTGGGCGACGCCCTGGACATGCTGAAGGCCCAGGTCGACCGCACGCCTGCACCTCAGTGGGTCCGCGTGGTTGGTGGCTTCACTGCCGCGCAGTTCAACGAGAAGCGCCTGCCGACCCTGCAGGAGCTCAACGACATCGCGCCGGATACACCGGTGTTCCTGCTGCACCTGTATGACCGCGCGCTGCTCAACCGCGCCGCGCTGCGCGCCTGCGGCTACAGCAAGGACACGCCGGATCCACCGGGCGGGCAGATCGTGCGCGATTCGCTGGGCAACCCGACCGGGCTGCTGCTGGCCAAGCCGAATGCGCTGATCCTGTATGCGACGCTGGCCAAGGGCCCGCGCCTGCCGATCGAGTACCAGGCCAACTCGACGCGCCATTTCATGCGCGAACTGAACCGGCTTGGCATCACCTCGGTGATCGACGCCGGCGGTGGCTTCCAGAACTACCCCGAGGACTACCAGGTCATCGAGCAGCTGCATCGCGATGACCAGCTGACGGTGCGCATCGCCTACAACCTGTTCACCCAGAACAAGGGGAAGGAGGCGGATGACTTCCGTGGCTGGAGCGAGATCCTGCAGCCGCGCCAGGGCGATGACCTGCTGCGCCACAACGGCGCGGGCGAGATGCTGGTGTTCTCCGCCGCCGACTTCGAACTGTTCAACGAGCCGCGCCCGGAACTGCCGCCGGAGCTGGAGCCGGAACTGCACGACGTGGTGAAGCTGCTGGTCGAGAAGCGCTGGCCCTTCCGCATCCACGCCACCTACGACGAGAGCATCACGCGCATCCTGGATGTGTACGAACAGGTCAACCGCGAGGTGCCGTTCGATGGCCTGCACTGGTTCATCGACCACGCCGAGACCATCACCCCACGCAACATCGAGCGCATCCGTGCGCTGGGTGGCGGTATCGCCGTGCAGCACCGCATGGCCTACCAGGGCGAGGCCTTCGTCGAGCGCTATGGCGTACAGGCTGCGCGGCATACGCCGCCGGTCAAGCGCATGCTGGCCGAAGGCGTACCGGTCGGCGCCGGTACCGACGCCACCCGCGTAGCCAGCTACAACCCGTGGGTGGCGTTGTCCTGGCTGGTGACCGGGCGCACCGTGGGCGGGCTGGCGCTGTATGGCGATGAGAACCTGCTGGAACGCGAGCAGGCGTTGCGCCTGTGGACGCAGGGCAGTGCCTGGTTCTCCGGCGACGAAGCGGTGAAGGGCACGCTGAAAGCTGGCCAGCTGGCTGATTTCATCCTGCTCTCGGCCGACTTCTTCCGCGTTGATGACGCGCAGATCGCCGACATCACCAGCCTGCTGACCGTGGTCGGCGGCCGCATCGTGCACGCCGACGGGGATTACGCCGGCCTGGCGCCGCAGCTGCCGCCGGCGATGCCGGACTGGTCGCCGGTCAACCGCTTCGGTGGCTACCACGTCGGCGGTGCCGCCACCGGGTTAGCCGTCGCGCATCGCCACCATCACGGTGTGGCCTGTAGTACGCATGGTGCTCACGGCCATGCCGCGCTGCATGCGGCGCCCACCGACGACCTGAGCGCCTTCTGGGGTGCGATGGGATGCTCGTGCTTCGCGTTCTGAGCCTGGCGCTGCTGGCCATGCCATGGATGGCGCTGGCCTGTGACGCCCCCCGCTGCGCCGACGTGGGCGGCGGGCAACTGCAATGGGACGCCTCGCTGCGCCTCAGGGGGATGTACTACGACCCGGCCCGATTCGGTATCGGCGGCAGTGAAGACGGCTACGGCCTGCTGCGTGCACTGGCGTCGGCCACGTATGTCGAGGACAACTGGCAGGCACGGCTGCAGCTGGGCGTGCATGCCGAGAATGGCAAGGCAGGCGGCCCGGGCGTACCGACAGTGGCGCCTTGGACGTGCAGCAGGCCTACTGGCGCTGGCAGCGCGGTGGGTTCCATCTGCAACTCGGTCGGCAGGAAGCCGGCTATGGCAGTTCGCGGCTGTTGTCGGTGCGCGATGGGCCGAACATCCGGCTGGCATTCGATGGCGCCCGTGCAGGCTGGAAAGGCCGCCTCGGCACGCTGGACCTGATGGCGCTGCGACCGCTGGAGAACCGACCCGGCGCCTTTGATGACCGCGGCGAACGCGGTGCCCACCTGTGGGGCGCGTATGCGACCACCGCGCGGGGTCGTGGCCCAGGGCAATGGGATCTGTACCTGCTGGACTACCGTCGTGAAGGCGCGCGCTTTGCGGCGGGCTCCGGTACCGAGCGACGGCAGACCCTCGGTGCGCGTTGGTTCGGCCAGTTCGGTGCGCTGGACTGGAACAGCGAGCTGGTGGCGCAGGGCGGTGAACTGCAGACGGTTGCCGGCACGCTGGATGTCCGCGCCTGGACGCTGGCCACCGACACCGGCTGGCGCTGGACCGAGCGGCCGCTGCAACCGCGGCTGGGGCTGAAGGCGGATATCGCCAGTGGCGACGGCAAGCTGCATGACGGCCGCCTGGGAACCTTCAATGCACTGTTCCCTAAATCGGCCTACTTCAGCGAGGCCAGCCTGCTGGCCCCGGCCAACCTGATGGACCTGCAACCGACCCTGACCCTGCGCCTGCATCATGCGGTGACCACGGAACTGGGCGTACAGATGGCGTGGAAGCAGCGTCGTGCCGATGCGGTCTACACCACACCGGCACCGCTGCTGGCGTTACCGGGGAGCGCCGGTGGCGCGCGCCGCATCGGCACCCAGTACAAATCTGAAACCCGCTGGCAGGCCAGCAAACACTGGCAATGCCAGCTGCAGCTGGCCTGGGTCGACGCCGGTCCTGCACTGAAGCAGGCCGGAGGCCAGGACACGCTGTTCGCCTCGATCGTTGGAGCATGGCAATGGTGAACGCAACCGCGTCGCAACACTCCACACAGGCCGCAGGCGCCTGGTCCCCGCTGAAGATCCAGATGTTCCGTTCGATCTGGCTGGCAATCCTGGCCAGCAACATCGGCACCTGGGTCAATGATGTAGCCGCCGCCTGGGTGATGGCCGAACGCACCGGTTCGCCGTTGATGGTGGCCCTGGTGCAATCGGCCACCACGGTGCCGATCGTGCTGCTGGCGCTCGCTGCCGGCACTCTGGCCGACATTGTCGATCGCCGGAAGTACCTGCTGGCGACCCAGGGCTGGATGCTGCTGGTGGCCGCAGCGATGGCCGCGTTGACCGCGATGGACCTGCTGACCCCGCAGTTGCTGGTGCTGCTGACCTTCTGCATGGGCTGTGGTGCGGCGATGGCAATGCCCGCGCAGGCCGCCATTGTCTCCGAGCTGGTACCGCAGCCGATGCTGGCCTCGGCGGTGGCTCTGAACTCGATCGGCATCAACATCGCTCGCTCGATCGGCCCGGCCATTGGTGGCGTGATCGTGGCGCAGCTGGGTGCGGTGTGGGCATTCGGCTTCAACGCCATCACCTTCGCCGCGATGCTGTTCGTGGTGTGGGGCTGGACGCGTGATCCCAAGCAGTCCAGCCTGCCACCGGAAGGTTTCGGTGCCGGCTTGAAGGCGGGCCTGCGTTACGCCAGCCGCGCCGGGCGGCTGCAGGCGGTGCTGATCAAGTCGGTCGGCTTCTTCTTCTTTGCCGCGGCGATGAACGCGCTGTTGCCGGTGGTGGTGCGTGGGCAGATGCATGGCGGGGCGGGGCAGTACGGCATGCTGCTGGGCTGCATCGGCATCGGCGCAGTGGGCGGTGCGCTGCTGCTGCCGAAGCTGCGTGCGCAACTGGATCGTGACCTGTTGGTACTGCTGGCGACGTTGTCGCTGGCCCTGAGCCTGGTCGGGCTGGCGCTGACCCGCAGCTGGTACGTGCTTCCGGTGGTGATGCTGGTCAATGGATTTGCGTGGATCACCGTGCTGTCGTCGCTGCAGATCGCTGCGCAGACTGCGGTTCCGGCATGGGTACGTGCGCGTGCGCTGGCGCTGTACATCATGGTGTTCTCTGCCGGCATGGCCGCCGGCGGCCTGAGCTGGGGCGCGCTCGCACAGCGTACGTCGCCGGAGCTGGCGTTGCTGGTGGCTGCCGCAGGTGCGGTGATCGGCGGATTGCTGGTGTGGCGCGTGCGCATTGCTGGCACCGAGGATCTGAACCTGCGTCCGGCCGGGCACTGGCCGGCGCCGGAACTGTCGGTGCCGGTGTCGAATGATCGGGGCCCGGTGCTGGTTACCATCGAGTACCGCATCGACGATGCTGACCGTGCCAAGTTCCAGGCGCAGATGCGCGCGCTGGGCACGATCCGTCGCCGCGACGGTGCGGTGGTCTGGGGTGTCGTCGAGGACGTGGCCAGCCCGGGCATCCACCTGGAGTATTTCGTGACCCCGTCGTGGCTGGAGCACCTGCGCCAGCACGAGCGCATCACTGCGGATGACAAGGCCATCCAGGAAGTGCTGCGGGAGCTGCATCGCGGCGAGCGCGCCCCCGTGGTGCGTCACTTCGTGGGAGGGCATGACCCGCTGCCTGCCGCCGTGCCGCATCACCACACCGACATCTGACCCGCCGGTGGCAGAGCCGGCCGCTGGCCGGCTGCGCGTGATCACGATGGGTGATGGGGTTGCCGGCCAGCGGCCGGCACTACCGAAGCAGAGGCGGTTGCCCCGCCGGTGGTAGAGCCGGCCGCTGGCCGGCTGCGCGTGATCACGACGGGTGATGGGGTTGCC